>CALJUJ010000703.1 GCA_937975525.1 uncultured bacterium | reverse complement strand
TCCGGTCCATCGGTCGTTTCGTTCCGCACACCCGCTCGCCGCGACCGGTGAACGGGCGGACGTTCACCACCGCGCTCGACCGCTGCCCCGTAGTATGCGACCGCTCGCGCGGATCGTGAATTGACACGTCTCGTCGCGGCCGCATACTACGATTTCACAACCCAACCGAGAAGAGGAAGATTCCATGCTGCGAAGCGCCATCGTCACCCTCGCGGCGACACTGTTGATCGCCCTTCCCTCGAGCATCGCGTTCGCCGACGGCGACGAGATCGCGCTCGAAGGCGAGATCGTCGATCTGTCCTGCTACCTGTCCAGCGGCAAGAAGGGCCGCATCCACAAGACCTGTGCCCAGCGCTGCGCCGATCGCGGCCTGCCAATCGGCATCCTCACCGACGATGGGAAGGTCTACCTCCTGCTCGAGGACCACGCCGACGAGCAGCCCTACGAGGACGCGAAGGACCTCGCCGGCGTGCAAGCGAAGATCAAAGGCAAGGCCTTCCTCGAGCGCGGCCTCGCCAGCATCGTCCTGAGCCACGTCGAAAAGCGCTGAGCCGTGGCCACCCGCCTCGCGCCCGGCTTTCGCCGCGCAACGCTCGCGCTCGCCCTGGTGGGCTGGGGCTGCGCCGGCGACGGCCCGCTGCTGCCGACCGAGCCGACGCCCGGATCGACTCCCCTGCCGGGCGGCCCGACGCTCGTCGAGGTGCAGCGCCAGGTGTTCACGCCCAACTGTCTGTCCGGCGGCTGCCACAACGCCGGTGACGCGGCTGGCGCCCTGGTCCTGGAAGGTGGCATCGCCTTCAACGAGCTCGTCAACGTCGCTCCGGAGAACGCCGCCGCACGCGCCGCCGGATTGCAGCGCGTCGTCCCGTTCGAGCCGGAGCAGAGCTTCCTGCTGACCAAGATCGTCCGGCCGGGACCCGGTCAGGGCAATCGCATGCCCCTGGGAGCGAGCCCGCTGTCGGCGGAGGACATCGATCTCGTACGCCGTTGGATCGCCGCCGGCGCCGCAGGCGTCGCTGCACCGACACCCACCGCGAGTGCGACACCGACGCCGAGCCCGACGCCGTCGGCGACCCCGATCCCGACGGCGAGCTTCACGCCGACGATCACGGCGACGCCGACGGAAACACCCACCGGGACCGTTGCGCCTACGGCGACGGCGACCGTGACACCGACCGCTACGGCGACGGCCACCGCGAGCGCAACGCCAACCGTCGACACCGGGCTCTTCCGCGAGATTCGAACGACGATCTTTCAGCCCAGCTGCGCCGTCGCCTTCTGCCACGACACGACGAGCGGCCCCTTCTCCGGCAACCTCGACCTCTCGGACGAGGTCGCCTACGACAACCTCGTCGACGTCGTACCGAACAACCCGATGGCTGCACGGGCCGGCCTCTCGCGCGTCGACCCCGGGAATCCCGACGACAGCTTTCTAATGCTCAAGGTGTGCAGCCCAGGCGTCGGCGCCGCCCTGTGCCCGGAGCAGCTTCCGGCCGAAGGCTTCGGCAACCGGATGCCCCTCGTCGGTCCGCCCCTGGACGCCGACTCGGTCGAGCTCCTGCGTACCTGGATCCTCGCCGGCGCTCCCGACGAGGAGTGATCTCCGCAGGGCCGCCAACGCCAACGCGTGACCACGGAGGCGAAACCGCGCCGCCCGCAAGGCGGCGCGGTGGCCCCCGCGCCTCTACTCAACGAACCCGCACGCCGCTCGTGACGGTGTCGGCGAAACCGTCTCCCGCGACGATCGAAGTCGTGATCTCGACCTCGGTCCCGCTCGGCACGTCCGGCCGCACCTCGAACTCCGCCTTCACCCGCCCCGACTCGACGGCACCGTCGGACCAGGCGAGATCCCAGACGATGGCGCCGTCGGCCTCGACGCGCCCGCCCGCCTCGGCGTCGACCACGACCAGCTCCGGCGGCATCTCGACGCGGATGACTCCCGGTCCGTAGATCTGCTGGAAGGTCACCTTCAGACGCGCGGGCCGGCGAGCGTTCTGCGACACCGCTCGCGAGGCGCTGACGCGCAGGCGTGAACGCAGCTCGTGGTTGAGCCCGGCCGACGCCCGCGTGACGACGAGGCTCTCGTGCACGGCTTCTTCGATTCCGGTGACGTCGTCGAGCACGCCTTCGGCGCGCAGCAGATCGCCCTGCCGGTTGTCGAGACCCGTCTGCACGGTGACCTTGGTCTTGCCGGACACCGCGGGGACGTCCTCCCAAAGAAGCGTCCAGCCCTCCTCCGAACTGCCGAGAACCTCGACCGGCTGCGGGTCGTAGACCCGCAGGATGTCGGTGTTCGCGGGCAGCGTCAGCGTCAGCGAGTTGTCGGGATCCACTTGAAAGTAGCGCAGCGTGTACGTGAGCACGCGGCCGGGACGGATCTTGTTGTGCGCATGGATCTCCAGGCGCTTGGAGCGGCGCGACTCCTTCACCTCGAGGCAGTCCGTCGCCGTCGCCGACCGGCCGAGGCCCTCGTCGAGCTCGGCGACGTTGCAGATCTGGATTCCCGGGGCGACGTCGTCGTCGACGCGTACGTCGATCGTGCCGATCTGGCCGCCGCCGCCGATCTGCTCCTGCTCGAAGATCACGGTGTTGCCGACGACGATGACCTCGGCGTCGCGCGACTTCGCCTTGAGCAGCTCGAGTCCTTCGGGAAGCACGTCGACGACGCGCAAGTCGACCGCGTCGCGGCAGTTGTCCGCCCAGAGGATCTGGTAGCGGAACGAGTCGCCGGGGGAGGCGACGCCGCCGTGCGACTTGCTGAGGCTGACGCCGCAGCCCGGGCGCGGCGTCGGCGTTCCCGCGGTGGCCGTTGCCGTGGCGGTCGGCGTCGCCGACACCGCCGCTGTCGCCGTTCGCGTCGGCGTCGGCGTCACCGTCCTCGTCGCCGGCGGCGAAGGCGTCGGCATCTGCACGACGGTTGGATCGCTGGACGTATCGTTCGGACCGACGATGTCTCCCTCGGTGAACGCCGTCGCCTCGTTGGTCACCGTGGGGAAAGCGTCGATCCCGACGTCGACCTCGAGCGTGAACATGGTCGTGGCGTCGGGAGCCAGGATTTCGGCATAGGTGCAAGTCACCGACTGATGCACGGCCGAGCACGACCAGCCTTCGCCGTAGGCGTCGCGGTAGGTGAGGCCACGCGGCAGCTCGTCGACGACGGTGATCGGCCCCAGGGTCGAGCCGCGGCCGAAGTTGTAGACGGTGAGCGTGTAGACGGCGACGCCGCCGACCTCGACCGGATTGAAGTGCCGCTTGACGAGGCTGATGTCCGGCGTCGGCGATGGTGAGGGCGTAGAGGTCGCCGGCGGCGTCGCCGTCGTCGTCGCACCCGGGGTCACCCCGGTCGCACTGGTAGCAGTCGGCGTCGCGGTCGCAGGCGCCGCCCGTCGCACCAGTGTCGCCTCGCTGTCGCCGTCGTTCGCCGCCGACGAATCTCCTGCCGTAGCGACGGACGCGGAGTTCGTCACCGTCGGATAGGCTGCCTCGTCGACGGCGACGGTCAGGGTGACGGTCGTTTCGGCACCCACGACGATCGGCTCGTCGCGAGTGCACGTCACTTCCTGTCCAACGCTGTCGCAGCTCCACCCGGTGCCGCTGCCGGCGACGAACGTCAGGCCGACCGGTAGGACGTCGGTCAACGTCACCGTCGCGAAGGTCGCCGCATCGCCCTCGTTCTCGACAGTCAGGAGGTAGGTCGCCTCGGCCCCGACCACGAAGGTGCCCTCGCGAGCCTTGGTCAGGCGCAGGTCCGGAGATCCGCTGGGGGTCGCGGTGGCGGTGACCGTCGGGCTGGCGGCAGGGGTGGTCGGCGTGGCCGTCGCAGGCACCGGCGTAGGCGTCGCCGTCGGCACGCCCGAGCGGATCAACGCAACCACCGAGTCCGCGTCGTTGCTGCCGACGTCGTCGCCGGCGGTCGCGACGGACGCCGTGTTGACGACCGAACCCGGCGCCTCGTTCGAGACATCGACGGTCAGAACGATGGCACTGCTCTCGCCCGGGGCGAGAGCGGTGCTGCGAGTGCAGGTGACGACGTTCGCCGACGCCGAACAGCTCCATCCGCTGCCGCTCCCCGAGGCGAATGACAACCCGTCGGGCAAGGCGTCGGTCACCATGATGCCGCCGGTCGTCGCTCCCGGGCCGACGTTCGTCACCGTCAGGGCGAAGACACCCTGCCCGCCGCGCTCGAATTCGCCGAGCTTGGCTTTGTCGATCGTCAGGTCGGGCCCCGGAACCGGCGTCGGCGTCGGTGTCGTCGGCGCGGCGACGACGGCGACATCCTGGCGGCCCGAATCGCGATAGTCGTTGAGCCCGCCGACCCCATCGAACGAGGTCCGCTCCCCGTCGATGAGTCCCGGATCACCCGGGGTCGCGCTCGCCGTGCCCTGTACGCCAGGCAGGCTGGTCCAGCTGACCGTCACGATGTTGCGGATGCTCGAATTCGCCACCAGCGGCGGCTGGGCATTGCCGGTGTAGACGATTTCGAGCTGTCCACCCGGCGGAAACTCCGCGATCGTGAACTGCAGCTTCCCGCCTGTGCTCTGGTTGACGATGCCCGTGACACCGCCGCTCGAGTTCACCGACTGGACCGACACGTTCTTGTACGTCGACGGCACCGGATCGAGGAGGAATACGTCGAAGGCCGTAGCCGCGGTGATGTTGTCCGGATGGTCGACCGTCAGGGTGAACGTCACTACGGCACCGTTGGTGTCGATCTGCGTCGGCGACGCCGACTTGGCGATCTGCAGCAGCGGCTCGACGATGCGCAGGTTGGGAGCACTGGTGGTGGCCGTCTGCACCTGGGACAGGTTGTCCCAATACGACAGCTCCGCCTCGTTGGTGAGCGTCACGCCGCGGTTGTTGGACGTGCGATTCTCGACGACGGTGTCGAATCGCAGCGTGTAGCCTTCGTCGCCGTCGGCGTCCGAGTTGATGACGTCACCGAGCTGCACCGTCAGGTCCTGCCCGGCGATCAGAAGATCGACGCCGTCGGTCAGAGGCACGAAGCTGCCCGACGCCGTGGTGTTGATCGACGCGGGGTTCTCGTTGGCGAGCAGGCCCACATCGAAGGTGCGCGCGAACTCGGCGGTGCCGGGAATGTAAGCGAGGCCGATCGGCAAGGTATCGGTGAGGATCACCTGACGCGTCGTCCCCGCGGGCACCAGGAAGCCGACCTCGAAGCTGATCACCTCGCCGATGAGCACATCGTCGGGCACGCTGTCCGCCTCGCTGCTGGCACGCACCGTCTTCGCGAAGCTCGACGGCGCACCGAGGCCACCGCCGGTGTCGACGGGGGTGAGGGTCGGGTTGCGGCCGTCACCGTCGTCGGCGTTGTCGTCGCTGACGTCGACCGGGATGTTGTCTCCCGTGACCAGCGCCTGGTTGGCGATGATGGTGCCATCGGGCGTTCCGCCGTCGACCGTGACTCGGAAGATCACGACGACGGCGCTCGCGGGCACCAACGTGCCCACATTGACGTCGACGGGATCCTCGGTGACGACGAAGCCCTGGCTGGTGCTCACCGAGCCGGCGACGATCGTGGTGTTCGCGGGGATCGGATCGACCAAAGCGACGTTGGTGGCTGCGGCGGACCCGACGTTCGTGAGCGTGACGCGGTACTCGAGCGTGTCGCCCGGGTCGACCAGGCCGTCGCCGTCCGCGTCGACCGCGAGCGTCACTCGCTTCTCGACGTCCGTCGCGGGAGCGCCGGCGCCGGGGTTCGCCGTCGCCGTGAACACCGTCTCCTGGTTGCCGTCGGTCGGGTCACCGTTCTCGTCGGAGCTGACCGGATCCGTCTGGTCGGAGTCGGCGATGCCCTGGTTGACGAACGTCTCGCTGGCGGGAGCCCCGTCGAGATTCACCAGGGGAGCGTCGATGTCGACGTCGAAGACGGCCACCTCGAAATCAGCGGCGGCGATCGACGGAATGCTGATCGATAGATTCTGGCCGACGACGCCGATCGTCGCGCCCGCGCCGGTCACGAACGCGCTGCCCGGCACGTACGTCAGGCCGGCGGGGATCGTATCCGCAAAGGTGACGTTGGTGAGCGGCTGCGCGCCGACATTGCGCAGGACGACGAAGTAGCGCATGCGCTCGCCGGCGGTGATGTCGCCGCTGGCGTCGGCATCGAGCTCGAGCTCGACGAACTTCTCGGCGTAGAGCTCGCGGATCGGCGACGGTAGCCCGTCGACGATGATGTCGGTCGGCTGGTCGCCGTTGTCGTCGACCCCGTCGGCGTCGGTCGGCTCCGGCACCGTCTGATCGGAATCGACACTGCCCTGATTCGAGATGACCGTCCCACTGGGTGTGCCGCCGTCGACGGTGACGCGGAACGTGATGGTCTCGACGGACGCCGCGGCCATGGCGCCGAACGGGCGCCACTTCGTGCTCGAGGGCGACGAGTACGACACGGCCTTCTTCGACAAGGGCC
>CALJUJ010000702.1 GCA_937975525.1 uncultured bacterium | reverse complement strand
CGCGAACCGGCAAGGTACCAGATACAAACAAGCCCCAGCCGCCAACCCCCAAGGACCAAGGAGCGGAGGCGGGGATCCGGACGCCAAGGGATCACTGTTTGAAGCTTGGAGGTTGACCATTGTGATTTGTTTGTACCTTGTACCTTGAGACTTGTCGGCTGCTCGGACGTCCGAGCAGTACGCTGGGACAAATCCTCAAGGTACGAGACACAAACAAACTCCAACTCCCAACTCCCAATAACCAAGGAGCGTGTGCGCGGAGAGCGTGCGGTCCGTGCGTGGCGCCGAGCGCCCGCCGGATCTCGCCGTCGTGGGTCGAGATCGTCGGCGCGTGCGGCTTCGACGGACTTGGCTGCGGCGGGCATGGTCGTCGTCGCGGCCGACCGCGGTATACGCGCGACCGCGCGCCGGACGTCGAGGGGGAGTCGGCGACGTCCGGTTGCCGTCGCGATGTTGGGGGAAGCCGATCGTTTCTCGGAGAACCGTCCGGATGGGCTCGACGTAACCGATGGCTCCTCCATCCCTCCCGAGCTGCTTGCGCTTCGTGCTTTTTTGTACGAACCTTCGGTCATGAACGGAGCCGAGTTCCTGCGCCGCTTGCGCAAGACCGGCAAGCGGCGCGGTGTGGCGGTTCGCTTCGTCGCAACTCGCGGCAAAGGCAGCCACGGCACCGTTTTCTTCGGCGTATAGTTCACCGTGCTCAAGGACCGCAATAATAGAGATCGGACCCGGCCTGCTGCGCGCCCTGCTGCGCGACCTCGGCCTTGCCGAGGAGGACCTCGGCTGAAGGAGTGTCCCCATGAGATCGTTCGCCTACCCCGCCACCATCGACAAGGACGAGTCGGACCGTTTCCTGGTCACCTTTCCCGACGTGGAGCGCTGTGCCACCGACGCTCCGACCCTCGACGAGGCGCTCGCCGAAGCCGCCGACGCCCTGGACGAGGCCATCGCCCAGCGAATTGCCGCGGGGCTCGACATCCCCGCACCGTCGCGTCTGCGCCGCGGCCAGCGCGCGGTGCCGCTCTCGGCCCAGATGGCCGCCAAAGCCGCCCTTGCCGTCGCCGTGCGCGATGCCGGCATCAGCAAGTCGGAGCTCGCCCGCCGAATCGATGTCGGCGAAGCAGAAGTCCGACGCATGCTCGATCCGCGCCACAACACGAGACTATCACGGCTCGAGCAGGGTCTCGCCGCCCTCGGCCAACGCCTCATCGTGCACGCCGATGCAGCATGACGCACCGGACGAGCCCACCAGGCCATCCGTTGGGCCAAGATGGGTTGGCCCCGCGGCGAGTTGCTGATTTCACCAAGGGGATTTCCTGTCGGAACGGTCGCTGTCGGGTCACCACCATGCAGTCGCGCCCGGCCAGCGCCGGAGCCTTCCTCGGGCAGCTGAAATCGCGCGGCCAAGCGTGGAGTCGCGACGGGTCATGGTGAGTTGATGTTGCGATTGCGGAACGAGCGCGGCGAGCCCGGACGCTAGTGAATCACAGTTTGGAAATTGGAAATTGAACGCTTTGATTTGCATGTATCTTGTACCTTGAGACTTGTCGGCTGTTCGGAGGTCCGAGCAGTACGCTGAGACGAATCTTCAAGGTACAAGATACAAACAAGCTCCAACTCCCAAGGACCAAGGAGCGTACGCGCGGAGAGCGTGCGGTCCGTGCGTGGCGCCGAGTACGCGCCGGATCTCCTTATCAGCGGCTGCGGCCCGAGCGGCCCGGAGGCAGACGACCCCAAGGGGAGATCGGTCCGCCCCGGGGTCGTCTGCCGCCGCGGCTCGTGGGCGCTGGGCTCAGTCGCGCCGGGCCAGGGTGCGCAAGCCCACGAAGGCCAGCAGCAGGACGACGAGAGCCAGGGCCAACGGTGCGGCGGTGGGCACGGGCGCCTGGTACTCGACGAGCGTCAGTTCTCCGGAGAGCGTGCGCGACAGTCCGCCGATCTCGACGACCACGTCGACCGGGCCCGGAGGAATCCAGGGTACCCGCGCCCGAATCAATCCGTCGTCGACGACCTCGACGAAGGGCGCCGGTGTGCCCCCGATGAAGACCGTCGGCATCCCGCTCGAGAAACCGCTGCCGCTGATTTCGATCGTCGACTGCGGCGCGGCGGTCGTCGGCGCCAGGCTGGCCACGGTGAACTCGGGCACGCCTTCGACCATGATCGACAGAACCGAGATGCGGACGAACGGCGGGACGTCCTCGCCTGGGTTCGATTCGCCGGGTTCGAAGTTCAACGGGTTCGGAGCCGTGGTGCCATCCGTGTTGGTCGCCGTGATCTCGACCGAGTAAATCCCGTCGTCGTTGTAGGCGGCGAAGTAGTTCGAGTAGGTCCCGTCGCTCGGCAGGTCGTCACCGTGATTGTCGATGTCGCCGTCGTCGAAGAGCATGACCTCGACGACGGACGCGTCGGGTCGGGTGACGCGCGCTACGACCTCGACTCCGGCGACGGGTACCCCCGCGACGACCTGCGCTTGCAGCAACGCCGGTGCCGGGAAGACGTAATCGGCCTGGTCGGACCCCGTCGTCAGGAGGGTCTCCTCCGAGGTGCCGAGCGTGGAAATCGTGAGCATCGAGTCTCCGACCACGGTGACCGGAGTGATCTCGATGGTCCATGTGCCGGTCTCGGGGTTGCGCACGCGGAACACCTCGCTGTTGTCCCGCTCGAGAAAGTCGACATCGGGATCGGTGCCCGCGGCGGTGGCATCGATGATCGCGCTGCTGGGCGTGACGAGACGGACGTCGAAGTCGTTGTCGTCCCAGCCGACGACGAAGGTGACCTCGGTCTGGAACGCGTCGACGAAGACCGTGCGTTCGACGACGTCGTTCGTGGCGACGGGTTCGGTGGACGATAGCAACAGGTCTCCGTCGCGTACGTCGGCGGACACCGTGGTGAAGATCCCCGGCAGGCTGGCTTCGTTCGCTGCGAAGAAGAACTTGCCCATCGTGCCCTCGGCGCTCTGCATCAGGGTCGTCGTGCCCGCGCCGGCGCCGAGGCCGATCGTGAACGCACGAACACCGCGCGCCTTCAGGTCGTTGACGACTGCGGCGGGTGACTCGCCGGCGTTGTTCATTCCGTCGGAGAGCAGCACGATGATCTCGTTACCGGAGGCGTCGCCGAGGCTGGCGATCTGGTTGAGTGACGTGCGCAGCCCGGCTCCGATCGCCGTGCTGCCGCCGTCGACGATCGCATTGATGGCTGCCCGCGCCGCGTTGCGCGTCGTCTCGTCGACGACCTCGCTGATGCCGAAGTTCACGGAGGCGCTGCTGGAAAAAGACGTCACGCCCAGGAAGTCCCCGGGGACGGTGCTCCCGCCGCTTCCCGTGCGCACCTTGGCAATGTCCGTGAACAGCAGGCCGCCGAGCTTGGCGAGACGCAGCCGCTCGCCGCTCATGCTGCCGCTGCGATCGATCGAGATCACCGAGCGGGCATCGCAGGCTACGACGTTCCAGGTGGGATCGACGAAGCCCGATGGATTGCTCGTGTCCGGCTGAGTCGAGGGGACGGTGATCGCGACCTTGTGTCGGTTCTGCAAAATCCTGCCGATCGTCTCCCAGCTCGACTCGCCATCGCGCGCCGACCAGTCTTTGGAGCCGAACTCCTGTCCGTTGATGGCCGTGAACCCGTCGCCGAGATTGACGCCGGCGGCGTTGTGCTCGGTGTTGAACGCCGAGGCGTCGGTCGCCTCGGTGCACCATTCGGTGCGATGCGAGTTGAGGCCCGATCCGGCTTCCATGATGCTCGCCGGGTGAGCGGACGTTCCGGTGCACACCCCGGCGGGGATGGAGTTGAATGGGAACGCGTCGAGAACCGCTTGATCGAAGTGCGTGGTGTTGAAGTTGTCCGAGGTCACCCAGACGCTCTTGCCCTTCTTGTTCGTCCGAACGACCTTTTTGCCGTCCTTCAGCAGCAGGTTTTGATATTCGTCGACGAGCCCGAACATGTGGTGCCCGAGCTCGTGGACGACGACCAACGGCGTTTCGTCCGGCTGGCCGGTGTTCTCATTGTGGTAGAGCGTAACGTGCTTGCCCGGGTCGCCCAGGATGGCGTAGCCGCCTGCGTTGGCGCGGCACGAGACGCCCGCGTCCTGGCACCGCCGGCTCAAGACCCAGATGTCGGCGCGCTCGTCGACGCCCTCGCAGTCGACGTACGTGTTCACCGTGCCGATGCGCATCTGGCCCTCGGTCGAGTTGAAGAGGATTTCCGAGGCGTCGCGAACGCCTTGCTCGTAGGCGTCGACGTTCGAGTGGCTCGCCGGGAACTTGAGCAGCAGATTCAGGTCGAGCAGGATGGGCGTGCCGCCCGTGAGCCCGCCTTCGCCGGCGTGGCCGATCGAGGCTGGCAACGCCGTCAGGCTCGTCAGCGCGATGAACATGGCCGCCAGGCGCAAGGTTCGTTTGTGAAACATGTTCTTCCCCCCAATTTCGAGCTCGTGGATGCAGCGCCCTCCCTCCTGGGCCGCACCCGCTCGGCTATTCGTCGACGGCGACGCGCTGGAGCACGCGCACGTCGAATACGGTGTTCTCGATTCGAACGAAGATCCTGCCGTGGAACGGACCGCTCGGGACGGCCGCAGCGTTGATGATGGGAACGTCGGCTTCGTCGACACGGACCACGGTTCCGCCTTGGCGAACCGATTCCTGGATCGACGCGAGGTGCAACAGCTCGTCGTCGCTGTTCACGGGAATCGAGTTGAGATCGAGTACGCGACGGTCCTTGGGTCCGAGAGCCTCGGCGACGACGTAGTGGCCTGTGCCTCGACTGGATAGCTCGTTGCGGACGTCGTTCAGCTGCTCGACGGCTCTCGCCAGGTCATCGTCGTCGCCGAGTGTGTTCGGCGCGATGGCGAAGTCCCGTCGATCGCCGTGATGCTCGACGTGGAGACTCCACGTCTCCGGATCCAACGGGGCGGTGGCGACGGCTTTCGTCTGGGCGTCGGTGTTACTCTGCGTTGCGTCCTCGGCTTTTTTCGTCGTGGCCAGCGAATAGTTCAGAGCTGCCTCGCGTGTCTAGGAAATCCTGCCCTTGCGTAGGTCGAGCAGGCGGTCTCCGGCGATCTCGGAGTACTGGGCCTCGCCGCTTCGGCACACTCTCAGCTCGCCGGTGCGTGTCGCGCTGTGCCTGAGAATCACGAAGTCGGCACACGCCTTTTCGGGCTGCGTAGGCGGTGTAGCGCTGGCGAGTGTGGGGACGGCGAGGAGGAGGCCGACGGCGCGGCTCCAGCGACGTACCCCGAGTGATCCCATAGAACATTCCCTAGAGTGATCGTTGCTCCACGTCAAGGCCGTCTCGCCGGCAGATGGCGCCTTCGTCTGGGTCGAGCGGTTCGGTCGCCCGCGCATTCCGAGCATGGATGCGCCGGTCGGCGGCGGGGCGAATCCTCGAGGTACAAGATACAAGCAAGCTCCAACTCCCAACTCCCAATGGCCAAGCAGCGCGGCTCGGCGCACAGGGACGCTTCCGCTGTGGCTTCCGCCCTTCGTCGCGGTTCGTCTAGTATCCGTGCCGTCATGTCCCTCCTTCACTCCGTTGCCGACGACCTCGCCGATGCGCTTGCAGCGATCGTCGGGCAGGACGCCGTGCTGCGCCGGCCAGGGGAGCTGCGTGTCTACGAGTGCGATGGCTATACCCTCGACAAGGCCGCCCCGGCGCTGGTCGTGCTGCCGGCCTCGACGGCCGAGGTCGCGGCCGTCTGCCGGCTCCTGCACGAGCGCGGCGTCGCCTTCGTTCCCCGCGGCGCCG
>CALJUJ010000701.1 GCA_937975525.1 uncultured bacterium | reverse complement strand
ACCCGTGCTCTCTACAACCTCGCCGTCGACTTTCTCTGGATCTGTTGCGACCCGGTCCCCCGCGCGCAGCGATTCTACGACGCCACCGGTGTCGCGCTGAGCAAGAGAACCACACGCTACGCCAGCACGGAGGCTTTGAATGCGGAAGAGATGACGGAGGCGATCGCAAGCAACGAGAGGCATGCAAGCCGGGTTCGCAACGAATTCGTCGACAAGAAGGGCAAGGTCCGCCGCGAATGGGCACCGGGGAGTCTGCGCGATCGCGCAGACGCAATCGCGGCCGCGCGGCCACGACTCGATCTCGCCCGCATCTATGACTCGGTCTACGGTGAGTTGTCCGCTATCGAACACACCGAGCCCTTCCTCGCTTTCGAAGTGGTGAAGCTCGACGGGGATCGGCTCGCAGTTGCTCCGCGTGGACTGGCAGGTAGTCACCTGGGGCAGTCGATCGCTCACGTCACCGGGGTCGTGCTCGGCGCGATCCTCGTCGGACTCAGCGAACTCGGGTTGCTCGACCAAGCTGAACTTCGCTCAGCCACCAAGCCGACCGGAAGCAGCGACGACTGACCGCTGGAGGCTCCCAAACGCTTGCGGCTCGATGCCGCGGTAGTTGTGCCAGTACCATAGGGGTAGGAGGTCATCGCGAGTTTCGAATGAGAATGCGTGCACTGCGCGTTCAAAACCTCCCCGGTCGACCGCGTTGACTGGTTCAGAAGGATCTGAAGATGAAACGGTAGCCTGGCCTTGGCGCCCTTTAGGCAATCTCGATGCGAGGACGAGCTGGTCCGTCAACAGTGACCTTCGGGCTGTGAGTTCCCGTCGGAGTCCGCCATGCCGTCTTGGTCTGCCCGCGACGTTTGGGCTCTTCGTCCAGCACGTTCCGTTGTGACGATCATCTTCAACGGGCTTGGGTGCCGAACTGTCAGCAGGGTCATGAACATTGCCTTGTTTTGCAGGCGGAAGGTTGGTGACCGCGCCGCATGTCGCCAGGCGCGTCCCAGATACGCCGAATGAAGCGGCCGTGCGTGTAGAACTGATCTGAGGTAGCTCGGAATCGAGAGGGCATGTCCGCTTGGAAGGAAACTCCGCCCAGCGTAGAGATCAAGTACGACGTCCGACATCAAGCTGGCGGGATTTTTGGGGGTTTCACCAATGCCACACGGAAGCACGATGGCAGCCGAACCAGTTCTTCTTGCCTTGGCTCAGGTTGCAGTGGTCGCGGTCGGATTCGCTAGCATCTTCAGGCTGTTCAGCGTCGGAAATCTGTCGGCAGCAACAGCCGTAGAGATCGCCGGGCTTCGCTTCATCGTCGACCATGGGATCGCGAGCTTCTTCTTTTCGATTCTGCCGCTTGTTCTCTTCTACGCGCTCTTCGACGAGAGAATGGCGATTGGAATCTCCAGTGGGCTGCTCTACATGGCTCTCGTTCTCGACATGATTCTGAACTGCAGACGGCTCGTCTTGCTTACACAGGCTGGGTCAGGCCCCCGACGCCCCAATGTCTTTCTGTATGTCTTCTTTCCGGTAACGTTTGTCGTCGCGCTACTGTGTGCATCGAACTTGGTGTTCTGGCGGGCGACGGGTCCATATCTCGTCGGTATACTCTGGCTCCTCGCCAACGCGTTCATTCAATTTCTCCATTTCGTGTATCCTCCTCCTGAAGAAAGTTCCTAGCGCCTAGATGAGGAGCGGTGCGCCTTGCTCTTTTCCGGCCGCCGAACAATTCTTCGCCGGACGATTTCGGACGAGGACACCGTAAAGCGATCCGATGGCACCGACAGAGAGCAGGAACGCGCCGGAGGCCCGGGCGCGCGAGAAGATCGACGCGCGATTCGAGATAATGGAGCAGCAACGTGGCAACGAAACGAGCGAATTTCACGGACCGTCAGAAGGCAGAAATTTACGCGCTTGACCGCGCTCTCTGCACCTATTCGGGCAAGAGCCTCTGGCTTCTCGACTTTGGCGGAGGGCTCGGCTCTCCGAACTGGACGGACCACATCGTCCCCGCGAGTCAGGGCGGCAAGGCGGAACTGGAGAACGGCGCCACAGCGAGTTGGCTCTACAACTACACCAAGGGTTCCACCGGGCGCCCACCAATGCTTTTCCTGCGGGGATACCCGACGGTTGACTTCTTTACCTATCATGAGGTGTTGGGGGAGCAGGTTGCCGACCACTTGCAACGGTTCAGCGAGCTTCATTGGTCAGACTGGTACTTCAACCAAGCCGTGTTCTGCGTCTACGTCGCCGCCTCGCAGAAGGGGATGCGTCGGAATGACGGCAAGGCGTTCGTTCGAGACGCCAACTACTGGGCGAAGGCAGCGATGTCGAATCTCGAAAAGTGGCGCAACAAATCCGTTGAGACAGGAAGCTTCAAGCAGCGGGGCTTGCTCCCGCCGAAAATCGCAGGCGATCACCGGGTTCTCTTGCAGCTAGTCGACGCGGAGTCCCTTACTGCAGTCAAGCGGGTCATCTCGGCTATCGCGCCGTACCACTTGGCAAGCTGGAATGCGATGGAGCAACTCTCGCTGATTGAGACGAAGGCCGAGGCTCGGGAATTCTCGAAGTGGGTGCGAGCCGATCGCCATGTGACGATGCGGACCAAGCGGGCGATTGCGGAGAACCTACGTCGGCTCGGTCTCCGCTGAAGTCGCATTGGGACCTCTTTGCGACCCGGGTTTCGCAGGCTTCCAGCAAATATGCAGGCAGCGCACGAGAGCCGTGTATTCGCCACCCGAAGCCACGGCAGCTAGGCAATCATCGGTGACACAATGTATTGCTCTGACTTCCCACTGCCGGCACCTGCGATTGCCTACAACTTCCAAAGGGCGATCGTGCGGCACCATCTGCACGCCCTTCGGAGCTTTACGACTGGCACGAAGCTCGCATTCGCCTGCCCGCCAGAATACACCCCGACGCTGGATGCAAGCATTGCACTGGCGGGAGCATCCGGATCTAGTCACATGCGGCGTTGACACGCCGCGGCGTACCGTCCAGGGCATTCGTGATCGCCTGAGTAATCTCATCTACGGTGACCTGACCGTCTCCTGACGTATCGCCCGAGAAACATTCGTCAATCGTCGCCCCACCGAGCGCGATCTGGACGACGGTTACGACTTCGTCGACCGTAACCTCTCCGTCGCCGCTGCAGTCAGCCGCACAGCACGCCAAGGCTGGAACCGCTTTGCACGTGAAGTCTGCCGAGTCGCAGCTGTCGACCGTGCAGGCAATGCCGTCGTCGCACTGGTCCGAGCTGGTGCACTCGCAGGAGGCACCGGGTTCGAACTTGCACGAGCAGTCCGCCGAGTCGCAGCTGTCAACCGTACAGGCAATGCCGTCGTCGCAGTCCTCCGAGCTGGTGCACCCGCCATCGAAAACGAACTTGCACGTGAAGTCCGCCGAGTCGCAGCTGTCGACCGTGCAGGCAATGCCGTCGTCGCACTGGTCCGAGC
>CALJUJ010000700.1 GCA_937975525.1 uncultured bacterium | reverse complement strand
GTCGCCGACCTGGTATCCTTTGAATGCGGGTTGTGCCCCGTGCTCGCGAATCAACTCCTCGGCGACCCGGTCGAGCTCGCCGGTGGTGACCCCGGGGCGGACCATGTCCTTGAGGCGCGCGAGGATGGTGGCGACGATGCGGTTGGCGGCGCGCATGACCTCGAGCTCGTCCTTCGACTTGAGCATGATCATGCGCTGCCCTCGACGCAGGCGAGGATTCGATCGAGCACGTCGCTCTGGTCGCCGACGCCATCGACCACGGCGAGGGCGCCGCGGTCGGCGTACCAGCGCAGCAACGGCTTGGTGGTGCGCTCGTAGACGGCGAGGCGCTCGCGTATCGTCTTCTCGCTGTCGTCGTCGCGCTGGAACAGCTCGCCGCCGCAGCGATCGCACACGCCCTCGTGCGCCGGCGGATCGAGCTCCTGGTGGAACAGCGCTCCGCAATTTCGGCAGGTTCGACGGCCGCTCAAGCGGGCGATGAGCGCCTTCTCGGGCACATCGATCATGACGACGGCATCGAGCTTGGCCGACATCTCGGCGAGGGCGTCTTCGAGGGCTTCCGCCTGACGGACGGTGCGGGGAAAGCCGTCGAGCAGAAAGCCGCCATGGCAATCGGGCTCATGCAACCGCTCGCGCATGGCGCCGATCAAGACGCTATCCGGCACGAGCTGCCCTCGATCCATGTATTCCTTGGCCTTCATACCCAATTCGGTTTCGCGTTCCACCGCCTCTCGCAGGAGATCTCCCGACGAGATATGCGGCTTTTTCAGCCGATCTTCCAATAGCTTAGCCTGCGTTCCCTTCCCCGCCCCGGGAGCGCCGACGAGCAAGACTCGCATGCACCTACGCTTCGCTTAGCCGCGGCGGCCGCGAAGTCGTCCACGTTTCATGAACCCTTGGTAGCTACGCGTCAGGAGGTGTGTCTCCATCTGCGCAACCGTGTCCAGAGCAACGCCCACCACGATCAGGAGTGCCGTACCCCCGAAAAAGAACGGGACGTTGAACTCCCCGATGAGGATCGTCGGAAGCACGCAGACGATGGACAAATAAATCGCCCCGCCCAGCGTGATTCGCGACAGGATCCGGTCGATGTACTCGGCGGTTCGCTGCCCCGGCCGGATGCCGGGGATGTAGCCGCCGTACTTCTTCATGTTGTCCGCGACGTCCGTCGTGTTGAACGTCACAGCCGTGTAGAAGTAGCAGAAAAAGACGATGAGGCCAACGAACAGCAGATTGTAGAGCCAGGTATTCGGCGCCAGGTAGCTGTTGGCGGTCTGCACCCAGGGGTGATCGACGAACTGAGCGATCGTGCCCGGGAAAATGAGCAACGAGGACGCGAAGATCGCCGGAATCACGCCGGAGGTATTCACCTTCAGCGGCAGGTGCGAGGACTGGCCGCCGTACATGCGGCGACCGACCAGTCGTTTCGCGTATTGCACGGGGACACGACGCTGGCCGCGCTCGACGAAGGTGATTGCGCCGATGGTCGCCGCAGCGAAGACGATCAGGGCGAGCACGGTGAAGATCTGCAGTTCGCCGATGCGCACGTATTCGTAGGTCGCCGTCACCGCCGATGGGATCGCGGCCACGATGCCGGCGAAGATCAGCAACGAGATGCCGTTGCCGATTCCGCGCTCGGAGATCTGCTCGCCAACCCACATCAGGAAGGCAGTGCCGCACGTCAGGGTCAGCACCGTCATCGCCCGAAACGCCCAGCCCGGATCGTAGACGATGCTGCCGCCGGCCGGCGCCTGCAGGCTCTCGAGCCCGATACTGATGAACAATCCTTGGACCACCGACAGCAACACCGTGCCGTAGCGGGTGTACTGGGTGATCTTCCGACGGCCCGCCTCGCCTTCCTTGGACAGCTCTTCGAGATGCGGAATCACGACGGTCATGAGCTGCAGAATGATCGAGGCGCTGATGTAGGGCATGATCCCGAGCGCGAAGATCGAGAACCGTTCGAGCGCGCCACCCGAAAACAGGTTGACGAGCCCGAAGACGGTCTGCTCGGCCTGCTGGAAGTACGCGCTCAACGCCTCGCTGTTGATGCCCGGCGTCGGCACGGCGACACCGACGCGGTAGACCGCGAGCATCGCGAAGGTGAAGAGGAGGCGCCGGCGCAGCTCGGGGATGCGCGACGCTCCTTGGAAACCTTCAAGCACCGGCCACCTCCGCCGCGCCGCCAGCCGATTCGAGGCGCTGCTTGGCACCCTTGCTGAAACGGTCGGCGCGTACGGTCAGCGCCTTGCTGATCTCACCCTTGCCGAGGATCTTCACCGGCAAGGCGCGCTTGCGCAGCAGTCCCTTGTCCTCGAGGGCGTCGCGATCGACGACGGCTCCCGCGTCGAAGCGTGCCTCCAGGTCGCCGAGGTTGACGATGTTGTACTCCTGGCGGCTCGGATTGGTGAATCCGCGCTTCGGCAAGCGGCGCTGCAGGGGATTCTGTCCGCCCTCGTATCCGGGAGGCGTATTGCCGCCGGACCGGGCGCCCTTGCCCTTGTGACCGCGCCCCGACGTCTTGCCGAGACCCGAGCCCGGGCCGCGGCCGACGCGCTTGCGCTGGCGATTCGATCCGGGGGCCGGCTTCAGCGATCGCAGATCCATGCTCAGCTCTCCACGCCTACCAGGTGTGCGACCTGGCGGATTCGTCCCTGAGCCTCCGGGGTATCCTTCACCGTCACGGTCTTGCCGCGACGCGTGAGCCCGAGTGCGCGCAGGGTTGCGCGCTGCCGCTCGGTCGAGCCGATGGCGCTGCGCACGAGGGTGACCGTCAGTTGCCTACCGTCCGCCATGGCACTCACCGAATCTCGGCAACGGCCTTGTCGCGACGCGTCGCCACTTGCTCGGCCGAGCGCAGGTCGGACAGCGCAGCGAAGGCGGCCTTGACCATGTTGTGGGGGTTGTTCGAGCCGATGCACTTGGTGAGCACGTTGCGGACGCCGGCGAGCTCGACCACGGCGCGCACGCCACCGCCGGCGATGACCCCGGTGCCGCCGCCGGCCGGCAGCAGGAGAACGTGGCCGGCGCCGTAGCGACCATGCACCTCGAAGGGGATCGTCCCGTCGACGAGCGGCACGTCGATCATGCTCTTCTTCGCCCGGTCGATCGCCTTGCGAATCGCTTCGGGAACTTCCTTCGCCTTGCCGAGGCCGTAGCCCACGCGGCTCGAGCCGTCGCCGACGACGACCAGCGCGCTGAAGCTGAAGCGGCGCCCGCCCTTCACGACCTTGGCGACGCGGTTGATGTGGACGACCTTCTCTTTGAACTCGGAGGACTGCGAATCCGCGCGGTCCCGACCTCTACCAAATGCCATACTGCTGCGCCTCCGTCCTCAGAACTGGAGCCCGGCTTCGCGGGCTGCGTCTGCGAGCGCCTTCACGCGCCCGTGGTAGAGAAATCCGTTTCGATCGAACACGACGCTGCTGATTCCGCGTTCGCGGCACAGCTCGGCGATGCGCGCCCCGACGCGCTTGGCGGCTTCCTTGTCACCGGTGCTCTTGAGCCCCGTGCGCAGATCCTGTGCGAACGACGAAGCCGCAACGAGGGTGGCACCGGAATCGTCGGAGATGACCTGGGCGTAGATGTAGCGGTTGCTGCGAAACACGCACAGCCGCGGACGCGTATCGTTGCCGCGGTTCTTGCGGCGGACACGCACCTGTCGGCGCTTGCGGGCCAGCTGTCTGGGAGCGAGTGACATGATCGACCTCAACTACCTGCGGCCTTGCCGGCCTTACGGCGGATACGTTCGTCGGCGTACTTGATCCCCTTGCCCTTGTACGGCTCGGGCGGGCGCAATCCACGCACCTGGGCGGCGACCTCGCCGAGCAGCTGCCGATCGACACCTTCGAGGGTGATGACGGTCTGCTTGTCGACTTTGGCACTGATGCCCTTGGGCAGCTGGTACACGATCGGGTGCGAGTAGCCGAGGCTCAGATGGAGATGATCGCCCTTGGCGTCGGCCCGGTAGCCGACACCATTGATCTCGAGAACCCGGGCGAAGCCGTCGCTGACGCCGTGCACCATGTTCGCCAGCAGGCGGCGCGCGAGCCCGTGGAAGGCGCGCGTCTGGTTGTCGTCGTGCTCGCGCTCGACGCGCAACACGCCGTCCTCCTGCTTGAGGCCGATGCCGGGCGGCAGGTCGTAGTCGAGCTTGCCCTTCGGGCCCTCGACCTGGACGGCCCCGGCGGACACGGTCACCTTGACCGCGCCGGGCACCTTGATGGGAAGCTTTCCGATTCGAGACATCGCCTACCTACCTACCAGACCGAGCACATCACCTCGCCGCCGATGCCGCGCTTGCGGGCTTCGCGGTCGGTGCAGATCCCCTCCGGGGTCGAAACGACGTTGATGCCGAGGCCGCGGCGAACCATCGGGATGTCCTTCGACGCCACGTAGACGCGCAGGCTCGGTCGGCTTACGCGCTTCAGGCCGGTGATCACCGGTGCGTTCTTGGCATCGTACTTCAGAACGACGCGCAGCACCGGATGTGCATCGTCCTCCTCGCGCGAGTAGCCGCCGAGGTATCCCTCTTGCGTGAGGACGCGGGCGATCTGCTCCTTCACGCGCGAGAAGGGAATGTCGACCGTCTCCTTGCGGGCGTGGGCGCCGTTGCGGATTCGCGTCAACAGATCAGCGATCGGGTCGGTCATGCTCATCGCGGCACCCTCACCAACTCGCCTTGGTCAGCCCCGGGATCTCGCCTTTGCGGGCGAGGTCGCGCAGGCACAGGCGACACATCTTGAAACGTCGGTAGTACGCGCGCGACCGTCCGCACCGCGGGCAGCGGTTGTAGGCGCGCACCTTGAACTTCGCCGGACGCTCCGCGCGGACACGCAAGCTCGTCTTCGCCACGACTTCCTCCTACTTCCGAAACGGCATTCCGAGAGCGGCGAGGAGCGCGCGCCCTTCGGCGTCGGTCTGCGCCGACGTGTTGATGCAGACAGTGAGGCCGCGCACCTTCTCGACCTTGTCCAGGTCGATCTCCGGGAAGATGATCTGCTCGCGGATCCCGAGCGAGTAGTTGCCGCGGCCGTCGAACGCCGTCGTCGACACGCCCTTGAAATCGCGCACGCGAGGCAAAGCGGCGGTGAACAAGCGGTCGAGAAACTCGTACATGCGGTTGCCGCGCAGGGTGACCATGCACCCGATCGGCATGCCTTCGCGCAGCTTGAAGTTGGCGATCGCCCGTCGGGCTCGCGTCACCACCGCCTTCTGGCCGGCGATCGCGCCCATCTCCTGCACGGTCGCCTCCAGTGCCTTGGCGTTCTGGATCGCCTCGCCGAGCCCGGAATTGAGCACGATCTTGGTCAGGTGCGGCACCTGCATCGTGTTCTGGTAGCTCATCTCCTTGATGAGCTTCGGCACGACTTCCTTCTGGTAGAACTCTTTCAGTCTCGTAGCCATGATCCCTATTCGCCGATCTTCTGACCGCACTTCTTGCAGACCCGGGTCGCGGCGCCGTCTTCCGCGCGGCGACGGGCGACGCGCACGGGCCCGTTGCACGAGTCGTTCTCGCACAGGAGCATCAGGTTGGAGAGGTGGATCGGTGCCTCCTTCTCGACGATGCCCTGGGGCGACTGTGGCCCGCTCGCCTTGGTGTGGCGCTTGACGATGTTGAGTCGCTCGACGATGGCTCGCTCCTCGCGCGGCAGGACGCGAATCACTTTTCCCGTCTTGCCCCGTTCGCGGCCGGCGATGACCACCACGTTGTCGTTCTTGCGGATCCGGCTTTGCATGGATTCCTCGTTCACAGAACCTCGGGTGCGAGCGACAGAATCTTCATGTAGCGCCGCGCGCGCAGCTCGCGAGCCACGGGACCGAAGATACGCGTTCCCACCGGCTCGCGCTGATTGTCGACCAGCACCGCCGAGTTGTTGTCGAAGCGGATGAACGACCCATCGGGCCGGCCGACTTCCTTGGCCGTGCGCACGACGACCGCCTTCATGACGTCGCCCTTCTTCACCTTCGCGTTGGGAATCGCTTCCTTGACCGACACGACGATGAGGTCGCCGATCGAGGCGTAACGGCGGCGGC
This sequence comes from uncultured bacterium, assembly GCA_937975525.1. Classification (GTDB taxonomy): domain Bacteria; phylum Desulfobacterota; class Binatia; order HRBIN30; family HRBIN30; genus CALJUJ01. The sequence goes on along the minus strand of CALJUJ010000700.1, from coordinate 3,543 downwards.
TACCGCCGAGCACCTTGATGCAGAGCACCTTGCGGGCGCCGGAGTTGTCGGCGACATCGAGCAGAGTCTCGGTTTGGATCATGATCGCTTCTCGGATTCGTGCGCGTGGGCCTCAGAGGGCGCGTTCGAGGATCGAGCGCACGCGCCACCGCTTGTCGCGGCTGAGCGGGCGCGTCTCGGCGATCAGAACCCGATCGCCGATGCCGCACTCGTTGCTCGCATCGTGCGCCTTCACCGTCACTCGGCGGCGCGTGTATTTCTTGTACTTCGGATGTGGTGCAAGCCGCTCGAGCTTCACGACCACCGTCTTGTCCATCTTGTTGCTGACGACGATGCCCTCGCGGGTCTTCGTCTGGCCTCGGGTCAACATCGTCATGCCCCTCCGGAAGCTGCGCCCGCGCGCTCGCGCTGGATCGTCTTGAGGCGAGCCAGGTCGCGGCGGGTCGAGGCGAGCTTGGCCGTGCTCTCGATCTGATTGGTGCGATGCCGCAAACGCAGCAGCATCAATGTCTCGACGAGCTCCATCTCTTTCGAGGCGAGCTCCTGGTCCGACATTTCACGAAATTCGGCAGGTTGCATCGGCGTATCCTCAGGCGCGCTCGCGGAACTGCGTCGGCACGCAGAGCTTGTACGCGGCAAGACGGAACGCCTCGCGCGCGATGTCGCGTCCGACACCTTCCATCTCGAACAGGACGCGCCCCGGGCGCACGACGGCGACCCACGATTCGGGAGAGCCCTTGCCCTTGCCCATGCGCGTCTCGGCGGGCTTTGCGGTCAGCGGCTTGTCCGGGAAGATGCGAATCCAGACGCGACCGCCACGCTTGATGTGGCGCGTAATGGCGATACGTGCAGCTTCGATCTGGCGCGCCGAGATCCGCCCACGGCCCGTGGCCTGGAGGCCGAAGTCGCCGAAGGCCAGCTCGGTACCCCCCTTGGAGTCGCCGTGCATGCGGCCCTTGAACTGCTTGCGGTACTTGACTTTTTTCGGTGAGAGCATCGCTCCACTCCGCGTCCGGCTCGGCTCAGGCCGCCGCCGCCGCCCGCTGCCTCTCTTCGTCGGTGGTCAGGACCTCGCCGCGGAAGATCCACGCCTTGATGCCGATCACCCCGTACGTCGTCTTCGCTTGCGCCAGGCCGTAGCTGATGTCGGCGCGCAGCGTGTGCAAGGGCACGCGGCCGTCGCGGTACCATTCCGTCCGCGCGATTTCCGCGCCACCGAGGCGTCCCGAGCACTGGATTCGCACGCCCTGAGCGCCCATACGGCTGGCGCGGCCGACCGCCTCCTTCATCGCCCGCCGGAAGGCGACGCGACGCTCGAGCTGCAGGGCGACGTTCTCGGCAACCAGCTGAGCGTCGACGTCGGGGCGCCGCACCTCGTGGATGTTGATGAACGACTCGCGCTTGCTGAGCTTGGCGATCTCGCTCTTGAGCTTCTCGATCTCGGCGCCCTTCTTGCCGATGACGATGCCCGGCCGAGCGGTGTAGATGTTGATCTTCGCCTTGTTCGCTGCGCGCTCGATCTCCACCTTGGAAATCCCTGCGTGGTAGAGCCGCTTCTTGAGGAAGTTCCGCAGCTTGAGGTCCTCATGGAGAAGCTCGGCGTACTCGCGCGGGCGCGCGAACCAACGCGACTCCCAGGGCTCGATCACGCCGAGCCGAAATCCCTTCGGATGAACCTTCTGTCCCATGTTCGCTCTCAGTTCCCCGACGGCCGTTCGTCGACGATGATGGTGATGTGGCTCGTGCGCTTGTGGATCGGCGTGGCGCGCCCGTGGGCACGCGGCAAGAAGCGCTTGATCACGATCCCCTCGTCGACGGCGATCCGCTTCACGTAGAGCTGGTCGACGTCGACGTTCTGGGTGTTCTCCGCGTTGGCGACGACCGACTTGAGTGTCTTCGTCACCATCTTGGCCGCCTTCTTGGGCGTGAAATCGAGGATCTTGAGCGCCTCGTCCACGCTCTTGCCGCGGATCATGTCGACGACCAAACGCGCCTTACGCGGCGAAATGCGGAGATGACGGCTGACGGCTCGCGCTTCCATGCTGACGCCTACCTCTTGTCTGCCTTCTTGTCGCCGGCATGGCCGTGAAACGTGCGCGTCGGCGAGAACTCGCCGAGCTTGTGCCCCACCATGTTCTCCGACACGAAGACCGGGATGAACTTGCGGCCGTTGTGCACCGCAAACGTGTGCCCAACCATGTCCGGAGTGATCGTCGAGCGGCGCGACCAGGTCTTGAGCACGCGCTTGTCGCCATTCTCGTTCATGGTGTCGACCTTCTTCACGAGAGAAGCGTCGATGAAGGGCCCTTTTTTGATCGACCTTGCCACTTGCGTTCCTATCGTCCGCGCCGCTTCACGATGAAGCGATCGGTTCGCGGGTTGTGCCGCGTTTTGTATCCCTTGGCCGGCTGCCCCCAGGGCGACGTCGGATGGTTGCCTTTCGACTGGCCCTCGCCGCCGCCATGCGGATGGTCGACCGGGTTCATCGCGATACCACGCACGCCCGGACGCCGACCGAGCCAGCGCGACCGCCCGGCTTTGCCGAGGCTGACGTTCTCGTGATCGGTGTTGCCGACCTGGCCGATCGTCGCGCGGCAAGTGACCGGTACGTAGCGAAGCTCTCCCGACGGCAGTCGCAGCAACGCGCGGTCGCCTTCCTTCGCCATCAACTGCGCCGACGCCCCAGCGCTGCGCACGAGCTGTCCGCCGCGACCAGGCTTGAGCTCGACGTTGTGGACCATGGTGCCGGTGGGAATGTTCTTCAACGGCAGCGCATTGCCCGGCTTGATGTCGGCTTCCTGGCCGGTGACGATCTGGTCGCCGACGCGAACGCCCACCGGCGCGATCACGTAGCGCTTCTCGCCGTCGGCGAAGTGCAGCAAGGCGATGTGCGCAGACCGGTTCGGATCGTACTCGAGCGCCGCGATCGTCGCCGGTACGCGGTCCTTGCTGCGCCGGAAGTCGACGATCCGATAGCGGCGCTTGTGTCCACCGCCGCGGTGGCGCACGCTCGTCCGCCCGTTCGAGTTGCGTCCCCCGGACGACTTGCTGGGCGCCAGCAGCGAGCGCTCCGGCTTCTTCTTCGTCAGGCCGGAGAAGTCGAGGACGCTCATGTCCCGCCTGCCCGGCGTCGTGGGTCTATACTGACGTACGGCCATGGGTCACGTGCTCTCGAAGAAGTCGATGTTCTGACCCGGGGCCAGCGTCACGTACGCCTTCTTCCAGTTGGCGCGCTTGCCGATCGAACGGCCCACGCGCTTGGTCTTTCCCAGGTAGTTGATCGTGCGAACCTTCTCGACCTTCACCTTGAAGAAGGTCTCCACGGCCTTGCGGATCTCCACCTTGTTGGCGTCTCGCCGCACGTGAAAGAGCACCTGGTTGCCGGTCTCGTTGGCGAGGGTGCCCTTCTCGGTGATCAACGGCGAACAAATGATCTGATGGATCGCCTTCATTCTGCCAGCCTCCGAGCCAGGGCGTCGACCGCCGCTTGGTCGACGACGAGATACTCATAGCGGAGGATGTCGTACACGTTCGCTCCCTCGA
>CALJUJ010000699.1 GCA_937975525.1 uncultured bacterium | reverse complement strand
GGTCCTTTCGGATCGACGCCGAGCGAGCGGGCGAGGGCCGCGTGGCTGCGGGCGTCTGGGCCGTAGAGGACGACCCGGTCGAAGTCGTTCGCCTGCGAGCCGAGCCGTTCGAGCAATCCGCGGCAGGCGCCGAGCGTCGTGCGCAGGTAGCCGTGCTCGACGACGAAGCGGTCCTCCCACGACTTCACCCACGGATCGCGTTCGGTGCGCCAAACGTCGATGATCTCGTCGGTGACGAAGTGGGCGGCGTCGAACTCGACGCCGACCTCGGCGGCCGACACGAGGAACGCGGCCGCGCCGTCGCCGAAGGCTCGCTCCTGGGGCGAGCGTGGCGCGGCCATGCGGCAGTCGCTGGCGATGACGAGGACGTTGCGCGCCGAGCCGGCCGTGACGGCATCGAGCGCCGAGCGCAGGGCCGTCGTTCCGGCACGGGTGGAGTCGGCGAAGTCGGCGGTGACGACGTTGGCGCCCAGGTCGAGCGCTTTGGCGATGATCGCAGCCGCCTGCTTCTCCTTGAATTCGTAGGAGGTCGACGCGAACAGCAAACCGTCGACCTCGCGGCGATCGATGCCTTCGAGGCAGTGGGTGGCGGCGGCGACCGCCATGGTCACGCTGTCCTCGTCGTAGTACGCGACCGAGCGCTCGCCCTTGCCGCTGCCTGCCTTGCGCCCGCCGCCGCCGATGGCGCCGAAAGGCAGCCGCGGCATCGGCACGTAGGCGCCGTACGATCGAATTCCGCTCATGCTCGGTGCTCGTCGCCGCCGCTCAGGATGTCTTCTCTTCCTTGGTGGCGCGCTTCGGGCGGGGCAATCCCACCGGCTGCAGATGCTCGCCGAAGACGCCGTCGAAGTTCTTGGCGATGTCCGCCGGAGTTAGGCCGCCCTCTTGGTACATCATCGCGACCGGGCGTGGCGTCTGGAAGATCGTGTAGCCGAAGCCGCGGCGGCCGAAGACCTGGCCGTTGACGTGGCCTGCCGCCTCGGAGGCGAGGTAGGCCACCATCGGGCCGTTGAGGTCGGGGCTCATGTCCGGCGTGGGCTCGATCTTGTCCATCCCGGGCATGGTGCTGACCATGCGGGTCCAGCCCGAAGGCGCCATGGCGTTGCTGGTGATGCCGTACTTGGCGAGCTCGACGGCCCACACCAGGGTGAGGCCCATGATGCCCGCCTTGGCGGCGCCGTAGTTGCTCTGGCCGAAGTTGCCGCGCAGCCCGGCGCTCGAAGTGATGTTGATGATGCGTCCATAGCCTTGCTCGCGCATCAGCGGGATGGCGTGGCGGCCGCAGTTGAAGGATCCCTTGAGATGGACGCCGATGACGGCGTCGAAGTCTTCCTCGGTCATCTTCGCGATCGAACGGTCGCGGACGATGCCGGCGTTGTTGACGAGGATGTCGATGCGGCCGAAGGCGTCGACGGCGGAGCGGATGATGCGCTCGGCCGCGTCGAATTCGGCGACCGAATCGTAGTTCGGGGCGCCCTGGCTGCCGAGGGCTTCGATCTCGCGGACGACCTGGGCGGCAGGGTCCTCTTCGCTGCCGCGGCCGTCCATGGCGCAGCCGACGTCATTGACGACGACCTTGGCGCCTTCGCGGGCGAGGGCGAGGGCGATTCCGCGACCGACCCCGCGGCCGGAGCCGGTGACGACGGCGACTTTTCCTTCGAGCAGCATGCGCGGACCTCCGGTGACCGAGAGTGGAATCCGCGGACCGCTACCACCTCGTAGTCGCCCGGTCAAACGAGCGTTTGTTCAGGGGCGACGGGCGACGATGGCGCGCCGGAGCACACGCGCCGCTCAGCGGGTCTCGGCGGGCTGCTTGTCTTTGCTCGCTGCCGAGACGCGGGTCGACTTGTCGTCGATCTGCGCGGCGTCGCCCTTGGCGTCGTCGCCTTCCATCGACTTCTTGAAGTCGCGGATGCCGCGGCCGAGGGCGCCGCCGATCTCCGGAAGCTTGCCGGGGCCGAAGATGATCAGGGCAACGACGAGAATGATGACGAGCTCGGGAACACCGATACCGAACATGGACGCAATACCTCCATGGCGAACCTAGCAAGCGCGGGCGGCAGAGGGAGTCGCGAAAGTAGCGACGTCAGTCGTGGAAGAGCCGCAGCCGCTTGTTGTCCTTCGCCGCGCTGAGCAGCTGCGAGACCGTCGTGCCGGTGACCGGGTGCACCAGTTGCGGCGCGAGCTCGCTGAGCGGCAGCAGGACGAAGCGACGATTGGGGATCTCGGGGTGCGGGATCTGCAGCGTCGAGGTGTCGATGCGCTGATTCTCGTAGAAGAGAATGTCGAGGTCGATCGGCCGCGGCTCCGGCTTCTTCTTGGTCTTGGCGCGGCTGCGTTTGCGTCCGAGCGCCCGCTCGATCTCGCGCAGGCGACGCAGGAGCTTATCCGGCGCCACCTCGGTCTCGAGCTCGATCACACAGTTGAGAAACCAGCCGGTGAGGTCGCCGTGAGGCTCGCTCTCGTACACCGACGAGTGCTTGACGACGCGGACGTCCTTGAGGGCGTCGATGCGGGCGATCGCATCGAGGATCTTGGCTTTGCGGTTCCCCCGGTTGGAGCCGACTCCGATGAACGCCCGGCACGGCATGCAGCCTACGTCCTCCCCGCGCTGGTCGGTCGAGCCGCCCAGCGCGCGAAACAAAATAGCGTTTCGTTGCAGCGAGCACAAACGAAACGAGCCGGCCGGCCGACCCGGGCGGTCATTGCGAGCGCCGCACACTCGCCGACGAGCTCGAGAGAAAGGGGGTACGGAGAGGGAGGGATTCGAACCCTCGGTGGAGTGTTTAGCCCCACACGCACTTAGCAGGCGCGCGCCTTCGACCACTCGGCCACCTCTCCAAGAGAGGCCGTTTCTTACGCTACCGCCCCCGGAGTTGCAACGCTGCGTCCACGGGGCGGGCGTTTGGGCTTTACAAACACGGGTATACCATCTAAGTCACGCAGTTAGCGCGCCGCCGCGCGTGGTCGCGGCGCAAGGCGCGGTGACTGTTCCAAGAAAGGAGACCGGGCATGCGCCGCATTGCTGGTATCGTCGCCACTTCCATCCTTCTCGCAGGCGGACTCGGCAGCTCCGCGATGGCGGAGAGCGGGCCGTTCATCGGCCTCAACCTCGGTGTCGCCGAGCCGGTCAACGGCAACTACCGCGCCCACGTGCATACCGGTCTCGCCGCCAGCCCATACGGCGGCTTCATGTTCAACGACATCGTCGGCCTCCAGGCCGAAATCCACGCGGTCGGTCACCCCGCGGACGACGACAACCGCGGCATCGACCACGAGAACCAGTGGACCAGCCTCGTCGGCCTCACCGTCGGCCCGCGCCTGTCGCTGCCGGCCTACGAGGCCCCCGGCGACCTGATCAAGGCCGTCGAGGTCTACGCCACCGCCGGTGCCGGCTTCGTCAGCGGCACCAGCGGCCGGCTGACACAGACCGACGCGATGTTCACCGTCGGCGGTGGCGTCGACGTCTACCTCACCGATCACTTCGCCGTCAGCGGCTTCGGGCGCTTCAATCACCTGTTCACCGAGCCGCGGCCGTTCTTCCTTCCGGACGCCGACGTCATCCAGTCGGCCGGCGAACAGGGCCCGAAGAACGCCGACTACGCGACCGTCGGAATCGGCATCAAGTACGATTTCACCGATCCGCCGACGCCGCCATCGTGCCCCGCCTGCGTGTGCCCGGAGTGCCCCGTGCGGCGCAAGATCGTCCTGCGCAACGTCTACTTCGATTTCGACAAGTCGGAAGTCCGGCCCGACGCCGTGCCTGTTCTCGAAGAGGCAGCCTCGATCCTCCGCGAGGAGAAGGGCGAGTTCACGCTCGTGCTCGAGGGACACACCGACAGCGTCGGCTCCGAAGGCTACAATCAGGGTCTCTCCGAAGAGCGCGCCAAGGCCGTCCGCGACTGGCTCGTCGAACGGGGAATCCCCGCCGAGCGCATCCGCAGCGTCGGTTTCGGCGA
>CALJUJ010000698.1 GCA_937975525.1 uncultured bacterium | reverse complement strand
CGTCGAAGGCCTGCGCGACGACCGCTTCGCCATGATCCTCAAGACCCACCACAGCGTCGTCGACGGCGTCTCGGGCGTCGACCTCGTCGGCGCCCTGCTGCGGCCGACCCCGACCGAACGCATCCCGCGGGCACCGCGCTGGGAGCCGCGCCGCGTCCCCACCGCCTCCGAGTTCCTGCGCGAGGAGCTGACCAGCGCCGCGCGCTCGTCGGTCGAGATCGGCAACCTGCTGCAGACCGCCTGGAACGCCCCCGAGTCGCTGCGCACCCGCATCAGCGACGGCGCCGCCGCTGCATGGCATACCCTCAACGCCGGCCTGCGCCTCCCGTCGACGACGCCCCTCAATCCGGACATCGGCCCCTACCGGCGCTTCGATTGGACCAGCTTCACCCTCGCCGAGGTGAAGGAGATCAAGAACCGGCTCGGCGGGTCGATCAACGACGTCGTGCTCACCGTCGTCGCCGCCGCCGTCCGCCGCTTCCTCCAGCACCGCCACGCCCGCACCCGCGGCATCGACTACCGCGTCGTCGTCCCGGTGAGCACCCGTGGCGCCGGCGACGGCGGCCCCAACGGCAACCGCGTCTCCGCCTGGATGCTGTCGCTGCCGATCGACGAGACCGACCCCCTGCGCCGCTTCGGCCGCGTGGTCGAAACCACCGCCGAGCTCAAGCGCACCAACCAGGCACACGGCATCGAGGTCTTCACCCAGCTCGCCGAGTACGCGGCGCCGATCATGACCCTCGGCGTCCGCCTCGCCGCCCGCCTCGAGCCGTACAACATGATCGTCACCAACGTCCCCGGCCCGCAGGAGCCGCTCTACCTCCTCGGCGCGCGCATGCTCGCGGGCTACCCGAACGTCCCGCTCTTCGAGACCCAGGGGCTCGCCGTCGCGCTGCTCAGCTACGACGGGCGCCTCAACTGGGGCTTTCATGCCGACTGGGACCTCGTACCCGACCTCGACCAGTTCACCCGCGCCGTCGAGGAGTCGTTCGCCGAGTTGCTCGCCGCCGCCCGCGGCGGCGCGTCGGCCGACGACGACGAGGCCGAGCAGCATCGGCGCAGCGCCGGATGAGGCGGTGACATCGGCGCCGATCCCTGCCATGACGGCGGGACGCGGCCGCGGCCGTCGTGCAGCGAAAGGAGTACCCTGCATGGAGTTCGGACTGTTCGTACAGGCGCACGTACCGCAGCACGAAATCGACGCCAATCCGGAGAACGCCGAGCACGAGCGCCTGATGCGCGAGCTCGACCTGGCCATCCACTGCGATCGCAACGGCTTCAAGTACGTGTGGTCGGTCGAGCACCACTTCCTCGAGGAGTACTCGCACATCTCGGCCTCGGAGATCTTCCTGCCCTACCTCGCCGCCAAGACCGAACGCGTCCACGTCGGCTCGGCGATCTGGAACCTCACGCCGCCGGTCAACCACCCGGCCCGCACCGCCGAGCGCGTCGCGATGATCGACCACCTCACCGAAGGGCGCTTCGAGTTCGGCACCGGGCGCGGCTCGTCGAGCACCGAGTTCATGGGCTTCGGCATCCCCGACGGCGCCACGACCAAGGCGATGTACGACGAAGCCCTGCGCGAGATCCTGCGCATGTGGCGCGAGCGCCGCTATCGCTACGACGGCGAGTTCTTCTCGATGCCCGAGCGCAACGTGCTGCCCAAACCCTACTCCAAGCCGCATCCGCCCATGTGGGTCGCCTGTGGCAGCCCGTCGACGTTCGAGAAGGCCGCCCGCCTCGGGCTCGGAGCGCTGTGCTTCAGCCTCGGCGCACCGAAGGATTTCGAGCCCCTGATCAAGGTCTACAAGGACAACATCAAGCACGCCGAGCCGATCGGCGACTTCGTCAACGACAACGTCGCCTGCGTCACCCAGCTGGTGTGCGCCGAGGATGGCGACGAGGCGCGCGACCTCGCCTGCAGCATGGGCAACATGTACCACACGAGCCTGGTCTTCCGTTACCTCGACTCGTTTCCACGGCCCGCCGGAATTCCCGAGTGGCCGCAGACGCTTCCCGAGCTGACCCGCGCCCAGCTCGAGGAGCGCATTCGCTCCGGCCAGCGCATCGTCGGCACCCCCGACGAGTGCGCCGCCAACGTGCAGCAGTACGCCGACGTCGGCTGCGACCAGATCATCTTCGGGGTCCTCGCCTCGACGCAGCCGCAGGAGACCGCGCGCCGCTCCGTGGAGCTGTTCGGCGAGCACGTCATCCCGAGGTTCGACACCGACCCGGTGCACAGCACGACGCGCATGCGCGAGGCGGCGCTCGCCAGCGCCGCATGACCGGCCCGGCGGTCGCGATCGTCCCGCCGGGGAAGCTCGCCTACGGCATGCAGCTTCCCGTGGCGGCGCAGAGCCGCCACTTCGCGCAACCGTGGGAGGCGACCGCGGGGCGCGACGAGATTCTCCGCATCGCCCCAGCCTGCGACCGTCACGGCTTCTTCTACCTCGCCGTCTCCGACCACGTCGCCGTTCCCCGAGCCGCGGCCGAGACGATGTCGACGACCTGGTACGACGCGATCGCCACTCTCGGCTTCCTCGCGGCGGCAACGACGAACGTGCGCCTCCTGTCCTACGTCTGGGTGCTCGCCTACCGACATCCCCTGGCCAGCGCGAAGGCGTTCGCCACGCTCGACGCCCTGTCGCAGGGCCGCGTGATCATCGGCGTCGGCGCCGGCCACCTGCAGGGCGAGTTCGAGATGCTCGGCGTCCCCTTCACCGGCCGCGGCCGGCGCCTCGACGAGGCGATCGATCTGCTCGCCCTGGCCCTGGAGGAGGAGTATCCGCGCTTCTCCGGCGACGTGTGGCAGGTCGCCGACATGGGGCAGCGGCCACGGCCGCTGCAGCAACCGCGACCGCCGATCTGGGTCGGCGGCTCCTCGCCCGCGGCGCTGCGCCGCGCCGCCGAGCGCGGCGACGGCTGGCTGCCGCAGGGCGTCCCCGACATGGGCATGGAAGCCGCGATCTCCTCGATCCGCGAGCATCGCGCCCGCACGCGCGGTGACGAGCCGATCGAGATCGGCATGAACAGTCCCTTCCTCTACGTCGGTGCGCCGCCGGGCGAGATGCCGCCGGGCACGCTCAGCGGCGTCGCCGAACCGTTCGCGTCACAGCTGCGGCGCCGCAGACACCTCGGTGGCCGCCACATGGGCGTGCGCTTCCGCACCCGCAGCTGCGACGAGCTGCTCGACCAGATCGAAGCCTTCGGCACCGAGGTCGGGCCGCTGCTCGACGACTGACGGAAATCCGTCGATGACCGAGCCGGCAGACGACCGCGGACGCGCCTCGTTCTTCGCGCGACCGTTCGGCGAGTCGTGGCGCGCCTGGGTCGCGCTCGCCGTCGGCGTCGTCGTCATCAGCGGCCACACCGCCTCGTCGTACACCCTTGCCGTCTTGATGAAGCCGATCCTCGCCGAGTTCGACTGGCTTCGCTCGGAGTTCGCTCTGGCGCGTTTCTTTCGGGTCGGAGCGATGACCGTGACCCTGCTCGCCGTCGGCCATTGGACCGACCGCTTCGGCGCGCGCTTCGTCTTCGTCGCCGGCGCCGTCGTCATCGGCGCCGGCACACTGGCGACGGCGGTGATGAGCTCGCTCCCGCAGTTCTTCGCGATCATGACCGCGATGGGTCCGGGACAGGCGTGCGTCGGCGCCGTCGCGGCCTCGGCCCTCGTCCTGCGCCAGTTTCGGTGCCGCAAGGGCCTGGCGATCGGCGTCCTCAACGGCGGCGACAACCTCCTCAGCAGCGCCTTGCCGCTGGCGATCACGGCAATCGCCGTGCCGCACGGCTGGCGCGCGGCGGTCGGCACGCTCGGCTGCCTCTACTTCCTGCTCGTCGCGCTGGTGCTCGTCGTGCTGCGCCCGCAGGAGGGCAGCGACGGCCGCGCCGCGGGGCACGCGGCGGGCAGCCGCAGCTGGAGCGAGCTTCCCTGGCGCGACACACGCTTATGGCTGCTGTGCGGCGCCTACTTCCTGATCTACGCGTTCATCACGTCGTTGGTGTTGCACCTGCACGCGTTCGTCACCGATCTCGGCCACAGCCGCGAGCAGGCGTCGCGCGTGTTCAGCAGCCTGATTCTCGTCGGCGCCGTCGGCGCGCCGCTGTTCGGCTGGCTGAGCGAGCGCATCACCGCGCGGGCGACGCTGCTGGCGCTGGTCGTCGGCCTGACGCTCAACTCGATCGTGCTGTGGTCGGAACCGAGCTACGAAACGCTGCTGCTCTGGGCGCTGAGCTACGGTCTGGTCAACAGCGGCGTGGTCGCCGTGCTCGCGCTCGCGCTCGCCGAGACTTTCGGCGCCGCACAGATCGGTCGGCTGATGGGCGTGGCGATGACCTTCTGCATGGCGGCGACGATGCTCGGCGACGTGTACACCGCGGCGATGTTCGACTGGTTCGGCAGCTACGTGCCCGTGTGGCGCAGCTACACGGTGCTCATGACCTTCACCCTGGTGCCGGTCACCCTGCTCCTGCGCCGCGCTCGCTAGCGCCCGGAAACGCGGTTCCCGTTCCCGGAGACTTCCGGTAGGGTGCGCGCGCGCTGCTTCGGCGCGGAAGGGATTCCATGGACTGGGAAGCGCTCGAGTCGATGTGGAAGCGCGGCAATCGCCGCTTGCTCGGTTGGCAGGCGACGGTGATCGCCCTCTTCGTCACCGGCTACTCCGGCTACTACCTGTGCCGCTCGAACCTCTCGGTCGCGATGCCGTTCATCATCAGCGACATGGTGCGCGACGGCTACGAGCCCGACTACGCCAAGGTGGCGCTCGGCACGATCGCCTCCGCCGGCGTCCTCTTCTACGCGATCGGCAAGTTCATCAGCGGCGGGCTCACCGATTTCCTCGGCGGGCGGCGCACGTTTCTCACCGGCATGCTCGGGTCGGTGGTGTTCACCATCATCTTCGCGCTCTTCGGCGCCGTCCCCATCTTCACTCTGGCCTGGATCGGCAATCGCTTCGTGCAGTCGATGGGCTGGGTCGCGATGATCAAGATCAGCGCGCGCTGGTTCTCGTATTCCGTCTACGGCAGCGTGATGGGCGTGATCAGCCTCAGCTACCTCCTCGGCGATGCGGTGTCGCGCGCCTTCATGGGGTGGCTGCTGTCGCTCGGCGTCGACTGGCGGGGTGTGTTCGTCATCGCCGCCACCGTCCTCTTCGGACTCTTCATGTTGAACTTTTTCCTACTCCGTGAATCGCCGACCGAGATCGGCGAGCCCGAGCCGGCGAGCAACCCCGGCAATCTGTTCGCCGAGGACGGCGACGACGCTCGCGCCACGGACGTAATGGCGCTGCTGCGGCCGTTCTTCCGCAACCGCGACTTCTGGTTCATCTGCGTGCTGTCGCTCGGCTTCACGCTGCTGCGCGAGACGTTCAACACCTGGACGCCGACGTACTTCACCGAATCCGTCGGCCTCAGCGGCGCCGCGGCGGCATCGAGCAGCGCTCTGTTCCCCTTGCTCGGCGCCTTCTCCGTCCTGCTCGCCGGCTTCCTGAGCGACCGCATCGGCCGCGGCGGTCGCTCGCTTCTCCTGTTCCTCGGCCTGCTCGCCAGCGCCGCCGGACTGATGACTTTGTCCTGGGCGGACTTCCAGGGATCGCAGACGCTGCCCGTCGCCGTCGTCGCCGGCATCGCCTTCGTCATGATCGGACCCTACTCCTATCTGGGAGGGGCGATGGCACTCGACTTCGGCGGCAAGAAGGGCAGCGCCACCGCGTGCGGCATCATCGACGGCGTCGGCTATCTCGGCGGCATCCTCGCCGGCGACACCGTCGCCCGCGTCTCGGTCGCGTACGGCTGGGAAGGTGCCTTCGGCATCCTCGCCTCGGCCGCCGTCTTGTTCAGCATCCCCGCGCTGTTGATGCTCCTCGACGAGCGCCGCAGCCGCCTGCCCGTGCGCCGCTTCGGGTGACAACTCCGACGATGGCGCCGACCGGAAAGGAGAACGCGTGAGCACGCTCGACGAGATTGCCGATCTGTTCCGCGAACGCGGCACCGAGAGCTACTTCGGCGAAGCCGTCACCCAGCTCGAGCACGCGCTGCAGGCGGCCCACCTCGCCGAAACCGACGGCGCTCCGCCGGCCCTGGTCGCCGCTGCCCTCCTCCACGACGTCGGCCATTTGCTTCACAGTGGCGGCGAGGACGTCGCCGATCGCGGCATCGACACGCGCCACGAACGCATCGGCGCACGCTGGCTGAGCCCGCGCTTTGGCATCGCGGTGAGCGAGCCGGTGCGGCTGCACGTCGCCGCGAAGCGCTATCTCTGCAACGTCGACTCCGCCTACGCCGACCGCCTATCCCCGGCTTCCATCCAGAGCCTCGAGCTCCAGGGCGGGCCGATGACGGACGGCCAGGCCCGCCAGTTCGAGCGCCAGGACCACTGGCGCGAAGCGGTGCGGCTACGCCGCTGGGACGAGGACGCCAAGGTCCCGGGGCTCGTCGTCCCCGACCTCGATCACTACCGGCCGACGCTGTCGGCCTGTCTCGAAAACCCTGGCGCCGGAAGAAAGGCTCCGTGATGCAACACGTCGAAGTCGAGCGCGTCATCGACGCTCCCATCGAGGCGGTGTGGAACCGATATACGGACCACGTGTCGTGGACCGACTGGGCCGGCCTCGGCAAGGTCCGGCTGGAGCGCGAGGGCGAGCCCCCGCCGAACGGTGTCGGCTGCGTACGCGCCATCGGCAGCGGCACCACCACGGTCTACGAGGAAGTACTCAGCTTCGAGCCGCCGCGGCGCATGACGTACCGGGTGGTGCGCGGCGGCCTGCCGATCACGAATCACTTCGGCGAGGTGCTGTTCGAGCCGCACGACCGCGGCACTCGCATCACCTGGCGTTGCCGCTTCGATTCGCGGATCCCGGGGCTCGGCGTGCCGTTTCGCTGGCTGATCGGGTACGTCTTCCGCACGGCCCTGGCGGGCCTCGCACGCCAGTCGCTCTAACGATCGCCATGGAGGCGCCGAGCCGTCGCGAGCGGCTGCACGAGATCATCTTCGAAGCCGACACCCCCGTGGGCCGCGCGTTCGATCTCGCGCTGTTCGCGGCCATCGTCGCCAGCGTCGTCGCGGTGATGCTCGAGAGCGTCGCCGAAATCCAGGCCACCTACGGATCGACCCTGCTCGCGATCGAGTGGTTCTTCACGATCCTGTTCACGATCGAATACGCGCTGCGCCTCGGCTGCGTGCGCCACCCCTGGCGCTACGCTCGCAGCTTCTACGGCATCATCGATCTGCTGGCGATCGTGCCCACCTACCTGAGCGTCTTCGTCGCCGGAACCCAGTCGCTCCTGGTGATTCGCATCCTGCGACTGCTGCGCGTCTTCCGCGTGCTCAAGCTCGCGCACTTCCTCGGCGAGGCCGCCGTGCTGCGCGCCGCCATCCGCGCCAGCACCCGCAAGATCCTCGTCTTCCTCGGCACGGTGCTGACGCTGATCGTCATCGTCGGCACGCTGATGTACCTGATCGAAGGCGGCGGCGGCGGCTTCACCAGCATCCCCCAGAGCGTCTACTGGGCGATCGTCACGATGACGACCGTCGGCTACGGCGACATCGCGCCGCAGACCATCGCCGGCAAGATCCTCGCCTCGGCGATCATGATCCTCGGCTACGGCATCATCGCCGTGCCCACGGGCATCGTCACCGTCGAGCTCTCCGGGGCCAGCCGCAAGCGCATCACCACCCAGGCGTGCCCCGCCTGCGGCGGCGAAGGACACGACGGCGACGCGCATTTCTGCAAGCACTGCGGCGCCGAGCTCTGAACGTCTCCGCAGCGAGATTTTCTGTTTCGAAGCCCCCGCGAATCAGATCTACTGATGGCGAAGGGACTTACTTGCCATGTTTCGATCCTCGCGGAGTGCGCGCCGGCGGCGGCGCGCTTGGCTCGCCACCATCTACCTGATCCCCGCCGCGCTGTTCGGCGCGACGCAGGCCAACGCCCAGGTGCTGCAGCGCAATCTCGCCGAGCTGACGACACTCGCACCCGACATCGTCGTCGGCACCGTCGCCGCGATCCGTGACGGGTTCGCCGACGGCGTGCCCTACTCGGAGATCACCGTCGACCTCAGCCGGACCGTCAAGGGCGGGCTGCGCGGCACCTACACCTTCCGCCAGTTCGGCCTGCAGAGCCCGAAACCCGGACCCGGCGGCCAGCGCAACGTCATGCTGACCCCGGCCGGCTGGCCGACCTACGCCGTCGGCGAAGAGGTCATGCTCTTCCTGTACCATCCGGCCAAGCGCACGGGCCTGCGTACGACCGTCGGACTCGACCAGGGAAAGTTCTCGATTCGCGATGGCCGCATCCGCAATGCGCACGGCAACGCCGGGCTCTTCGACCGCATGCAGCTGCCGACCCCGCGCGGGTCGCGTAGCGGCGCCTTGCCGGCGGCGGGCGCCGCCGCGGACGCCGACGCGTTCATCGACCTCGTCGACCAGGCCGTGCGCGAGCGCTGGTTCGAGGAGGCGAAATGAGCACGCTGCGCTGCGCACTGCTGCTCGTCCTCGCCGCTACGCCCGCCTACGCCGGCGGGCCCCTGATCATGTGCGGTGGCAGCACCCCGTTCACCTGGGGCGCCAATCCTTCCTACTACACCGACGGCGGCGGCGGCGGCCCGGTGCTCACCCTCGCCGAAGCCGACGCGCTCACCGATTTCGCCTTCGCCGCATGGTCGGGCGTCGCCACCGCGACGTTCAGCGCCAGCGACGGCGGCACGATGGCGGCAGCCTACGGAGTCGCCGCCGACATCACCGCCGCCAACGCCGGCACCGTCATCGGCACCTTCAACGGCGGCGGCTTCAACGTGATCTACGACGCCGACGGAACGATCGTGTCCGACTTCTTCGGCAGCCCGCCAGGAGTGCTCGGCATCGCCAGCCCCGAGTTCGCCAGCGGCTGCACCCTCACCGAGGGCTACGCGGTGATGAACCTCGCCGCGGTCGACCCCGGCGACGCCAAGACGCCCGGGACCTCCGAGTTCGGCGGTGTCTTCACCCACGAGTTCGGCCACGCGATCAACCTCGCCCACACGAAGGTGAACGGCGACGTCCTGGTCTTCGGCAAAAACGCCGCGCCCACGGGCTGCAACGGGCTCGGAACACCGACGTTCCAACAGACCGAGACGATGTACCCGCTACTCTGCCCGAGCCCGGGCTGCACCGGACGCTGGCAAGCCACTCCCGATCGCGACGACATCGTTTCCCTTTCCAATCTGTACCCGAGCGCGACGTGGCTGACGGCACACGGCACGATCGCCGGCGCCGTACGCACCATCGACGGCACCACCGAGATCTCCGGCGTCAACGTGATCGCGCGCAATGTCGCCGACCCGTTCGGCGACGCGGTGTCGTTCATCAGCGGTGATTTCACCAGCCCGCGCCCAGCCGGCGGCTCGGCCGTCGGCGACTACTTCCTGCGCGGCCTGACCCCGGGCGCGAGCTATCGGCTGCAGGTCGACGAGCTGCCGGCGCCCGGCGACGACCAGGGCGCATTCAGCGTTCCCGGCCTCGTGCCCTTGCCCGGCCAGGGTGAGGAGTATTGGAACGGCGTTGCCGAATCGCGCTTCGGAGCCGGAACGTGCGGCGACGACCGCTGCGCGTCGACGGCGATCGCCGCGATCGCCGTCACCACCAGCAGCGCCGACGTCGTGCTCAACGATCCCGCCGCCGACGCCTGCACGCCGACGC
>CALJUJ010000697.1 GCA_937975525.1 uncultured bacterium | reverse complement strand
TGACGGCCCGGGCGATCGGCGCGCGCACCGCGGTCGAGTTCGGCACCTCGTTCGGGATTTCGACGATCTACCTCGCGGCTGCCCTGGCCGACAACGGCGGCGGCAAGGTCATCGGCACCGAGATCGAGCCGAGCAAGCACGAGCGTGCGTGCGCCAACATCGTCGCGGCCAACCTCGAGGCACACGCCGAGGTCCGCCTCGGGGACGCCCTGGAAACGCTGCGCGAGCTGCCTGGCCCCGTCGACCTCGTCCTGCTCGACGGCTGGAAGGACCTCTACCTACCTCTGATCCAGCAGCTACGGCCGCACCTGCGTCCGGGCGCAGTCGTTCTCGGCGACAACATCTTCACCTTCCGCAAGTCGCTGCAGCCGTACGTCGACTACATGCAATCGGAAACCAACGGGTTCGTGTCGACGACGCTGCGGATCTCCGACGGCTTCGAGTACTCCGTGTACGTCGGGTGACGCCTCGGCGAAGCGGGCCCTCCGGTCGGCGCAGGCATCGTCAGACGACACGCAAGTTGCGATTGCGCTCGACATCACGCACCAGCGTTCGCGCCAGCTCGAGCAGGTGGCGGCGGTCCGCAGCCGACGCCGCACGCGCGAAGCGGGCCTGTGCGCACGCCTCGAGGACTTCGTCGACCTTCGCGATCGCCGCCTCGCCCATGCCTGCCGCCTGCAGGCGCTCGCGCTCGATGGCACCAGGGGGAAGTCCGAGCTTGGCACCCAGGTATTCGCGCACGGCCGCCGCCAATCCGTCGAAGAACTCCGCATCGTCGCGACACGCCTCGACGCGGGCGAGCGCGCGGCGCGCATCTCCGCGAGCGCGCGTCGCTCGCGCGTAGCGCTCGTCGCCGCTCAACCGGCGGCGGCGCCGGTCGTATGCCACCAGCGCGGCGTACAAGAGGAACGGTACGGGCTGCCAGAAGAGCAAGGCCCACCATCGCGACCTTCGTTGCTCGGCGGTCATCAACGCGTCGGGGACGTCCTTGATGAAGACGATGTCTCGCCCCAGCGTTTCGGGATCTCGGCGTTTCTCGGTGCCACCGGCGCTGACGATCCGCCGCTGCGGATCGCCCACCGCCGGCCGGACGATCAGCGGGATCTGGCCGCTGTCGATCGTTTCGTAGCGCTCGCGATCCGGATCGAAGAACGAGAAGCGTAGCGGCGGGAGTCGCTCGATCTGATCGCTCTCGGGAATGACCACCTGCTCGTAGACGCGCAGCGACTCCTGCGAGTCGTCGGTGACCTGCGGCTCGTACACCTTGAAGCCTGCACCCTCGGGATAGGAGGGTGGCCGCAGTTGCGCCAGGTTGCCGTCGCCACGGAGGGCGATGCGGACGGTGATGGGATCACCAGCCTGCACTTCGAGAGGCGCAGCGGTCACCTCGATGGAGAAGCGGCCGACCGCCCCCGAAAAGTCCGCCGGCTTGCCCTGCGCCGGCAACGAGAGCACGTCGAGCGCGAGCGCGTTCGACGTGAGCTCGACCGGCTGGCGCTGGGTGAAGAAGAAGTTGCGCGGGCGCTGGACGACGTTGAGCGAGGTGCGTGCGGGTCCGAGCGAGAGCCTCCCCGCTTTCAGAGGAATGACGGTCGTGCGGAAACGGAGGACCTCGAATCGTTGGCCGTCGATCACCTCGGCTGAACGCACCGGCTGGCCGAACTCCTCGACCGAGACGCTTTCGGCCGCGAGGGTGGGATACTGCAGGTCGCGCGCACTCACCGCCCCCACGTACAGGACGACGTCGACCGCGACTCGCTCATGCAGGTAGACCCGCTCGCGGTCGACCTGCAGCAGCAGCCGCAGGTTGGAGCCGCCGGGCTGCGCCTGCGGATCGATCTGCTGCGCGCCGGTCGCCGCCGCCGAGACGACGATCGAGACCGGACTCGTCCGGAGCACCTGCCCTTCGTGCTCGACCTCGAACGGACCGATCGAGAACTGTCCCTCGCTCAAGGCCGTCAGTGCGTAGCGATGCTGAATGCGCGCGCTCATCGCGCCGTTGACGATCGACACCTGCTGCGACGGGCCGACGTAGCGCACGTTGAAGCCATCCACCGGACCCAACGCCGGTGCGGCAACGGCTTGGGATCCTTCCACCGCGATCACCAACGTCGTCGTTTCGCCGACGCGGACGCGTTGGTTGCTCACCGATGCTTGGACCGTGACATCGGCGGCCGAATGCGTCGGCGCCACGGCCAAGGCGAGAAGCCCGAACAGCAACCAGCCTGCGGGTCGCGCGCAACGAGCGGATCGAAGCCTCGGCATCACCAATCCTGAAGCGGATCGCCTACCACCGCGCCGCGCATCTGGTGCGAGAACTCTTCGGGTCGGAGCTCCTCGTCCGACGCCATATCGACCAGCGCAGCGGCCTCGCGCTCGCTCATTTCCTCGCCGCGATCCGACTCCTCGGCGGCCGGGTCGCCCTGATCAGCGGCCTGCGGCTCCTCGCGCTGCCCGGGGTCGTCCGATCGGTCCGCCTGTTCTTCCGGATCCTGCTGTGGCGGCTCTTCGGCCTCTTGACGCTGCGGTTGTTGCTCGCCCGGTTGGTCCTGGTCCTCGGGCTCGGGCTGCTGCTCCTCGTTGGGATTCTGCTCTTGTTCCTGCTTCTCCTGCTCCTCGAGCCACTTGCGCAGGTCCTCCAGGCGTTTGCGCGCGAACTCGTAGTTGAACTTGGCGTCGTCGTCGCTCGGATCGATGCCGATGGAGCGGCGGTACGCGGCCATCGCCAGCGCGTACGCCTCGAGTGCCTGCTGCGGATTCTCTGCCTCGATCTGCTCGGCGAGGCGGAACTGGGCGTTGCCGGCGTTGTAGGCGACCTTCGCCGCTCGGCTCGGCCCATCGTCCTCGTCGCGCACGCGCGCGTAGGACGCGAGAGCGTCCTCGTAGTTGCCGAGGCGGACGTGGGCGTTGCCCATATTGAAGTTCAGCCGTCCGGACTCGGGTTCGTCGACGAGGGCCTCGCCGTAGAGATTCAGCGCAGCCTCGAAATCGCCGGCGGCGAACATTTCATTCCCCTTCACGGCCGGGCCCCGATCGAAGTCGAGGAATCCGAGCGCGACGGTCGACACGAGAGCGAGCGCGAACGCTTGGATACGCCTCATCCCGACCGTCTCCCGAGGAACCAACGTCGGCGCACCAAGCCTCCGGCCCGCGGCGACGCAGCGACGAGCGGCTCGATGGCGAGAAGCAGGATGGCGAGAACGAGCGGCACCTGGAAGCGTTCGCGAAAGCGTCGCTGCATGGTGCTGTCGATCTCGCGGCGCTCCATCTTGGCGATGTAGTCGTCGTAGAGCTCGTCGAGCCCGAGGCTCGGACCCTGCGCGTAGAGGTAAGCTCCGCCGGTCGTCGTCGCCAGCGTGCGCAACGTTTCCTCGTCGAGGCGCGACTTGACGACCTGGCCCTGTCGATCCTTGAGGAACGACTTGCGCCCCTCGACCTCGATCTCGATCAGCTCTCCACCGCGGGTGCCGATGCCGACGGTATAGACACGGATCCCGGCGGCCGCGGCTTCCTGCGCTGCCGATTCGACGTCGCCCTCGTGGTCCTCGCCGTCGGTGATCAATACCAGCGCTGCATAGCGGCCTTCGCGGCCTTCGAACGCCTCGATCCCCGTTCGCACGGCCTGCGCGAGCGCGGTTCCGCCGCGGGGAATGATGCCCACGTCGATCGCCCGCAGGCTTTCGAGAAAGGCCGCATAGTCGTGCGTCAGGGGACACTGCACGAAGGAGGACCCGGCGAACGCGATCAGCCCGACGCGGTCCCCCTGGAGCTGTTCCACCAGATCGCGAACCGCCAGCTTGGCGCGACGCAGTCGATCCGGGCGCACGTCGCTGGCCAACATGCTCCGCGAGGTATCGATCGCGATCATCAGGTCGATCCCCTCGCGTCGAACCTCCTCCCAGTGGAAACCCCACTTCGGCCCGGCAAGTGCGAGCACGGCGCACACCAGAGCGGCGACCACCAGCGCAGCCGCATATTGCGGACGGCGCCGGTCATGCCCCTCGGCCACACGATCGAGCAGGCGCGCTTCGGCGAACGTCTCGAGCGCTGCGCGACGACGGCGGCGAGCGTGCACGAAGAACGCGACAGAGATCGGCACCAGCACCAGCAACCAGAGGAAGGCGGGCTCGCGCCACATCCACCAACTCATGGAAGCCTCCGCAGAACCGTCTGCGCGAGCCCGACCTCGATCATGAGCAACAGCAGCGCGGGAAGAACGAGCCAGGGATAGAGCTCGCGCCAGTCGTAGAACTTGGGTGCTTCGAACTCGGTGCGTTCGAGCGCATCGATCGACTCGTAGATCTGCTGCAGGCTCGCGGTATCCGTCGCGCGGAAGTACTGACCACCCGTGGTCTCGGCGATCTCGGTCAACGTCGCCTCGTCGATGTCGACCTGAACCGGTTGGTAGTCGACGTTGCCGCAGAAGTCGCGGCTCGGGTAAGGCGCCAGCCCGCGCGTGCCGGCGCCGATCGTGTACACCTTGATGGCGAGCGCACGTGCGGCCTCGGCGGCGGTCGCCGGCGAGATTCGCCCGGCGTTGCTCTGCCCGTCGGTCAGCAGGATGATCACCTTGCTCTTGGCGTCGGAGCTCTCGAGGCGCCGCGCCGCCGTCGCCAGCGCCGAGCCGATCGCGGTTCCGTCTTCGATCATGCCGATCTGTGCGCGCTGCAAGTTCTGCTGCAGCCACCCGTGATCGAGGGTGAGCGGACACTGCGTGTACGGTCGAGCCGCGAACAGAACCAACCCGACCCGATCACCCGGGCGGCCGGCGACGAAGTCGTTGACCACCGACTTGACGGCCTCCAGGCGGTTGGCCCGTTGCCCGGCGAGCGAGAAATCCTCTGCCAGCATGCTGCTGGAGATGTCGACCGCGAGCATGATGTCGATGCCGAGCCCCGTGAATCGGCTTTCGGCGCGCCCCCATTGCGGGCGCGCCAGGGCGAGCACGAGCAAGGCCAGAGCGGCGGTGCGCAGCGCCAGCGGCAGCCATCGCCAGCGGGTTCGCCAACCCAACGGTCCCGCCGCAACCGTGGCGAGGCTCGGAAAGCGAACGGCGGGCGCACGCCGCCCGTGCCGGCGCCACCACCACAGCGCTGGCAGCCCTACCAGCAGCAGCAGCGCGATCGGGTCATGCAGCCGCACGGCCGCCTCCCTCCACGCTCGATCCGCCTCCCGGGCGCGTCTCTTCGACGAAGCGGCGCGCCGCGGCGAACGCGGCGTCGCAATCCCGCGGCGTCGGCACGAAGCGAGCGAACTTGACGAGATCCGCCTGCGACAAGAACTCACCGAGCAAGCGACGCTGCTGGGCCGTGAGCCGCGGATCCTCCCCCGCGGCCGCGAGGAACTCCTCCGTGGTCATCTCCGGAGCCCGCAAGTGCAACCCGTCCTCGAGATAGGAACGCACGATTCGCGTCAGACCCACATAGAAGTCCGGGATCTTGCCGGCGTCGACGAGCCCCAACGCCCGCAGTCGCTCGAGCTCCTCGAACGCCACGTCGTGGGCCGCTCGCCGCGGGACGCTGCGCGCGCGACGCGGGCGGCGCCACCATGCAAGCAACGCCCCCACCAGCAGCAGGGCCACGAGGATCATTCCGGCCAGGATCAAGTACGGGGTCCAATCGAACGGGATCTCCTCCGGCGGCTTGATGTCGCGAATGTCGGTCGCGTCGGGATCTGCAGCAAGCAAGCTCTCGACGCCCACCAGGACCTCGTTGCCGGTCAGCGTGATCATGGGCTCGCCCGGCCGCCGGTAGTCCACGGCAGGCGCGGGAATCAGAAAGTCGCCGGTGTCGAACGTCGTCAGCGAGTACCAGCGACCCACCGTGGTTGCGCCGCCGTCCCGCCGCGGCTCGAGCTCGCCGAAGTCGACGATGGTGAAATTGCCGATGCTTCCGGCGAGGACCGGAATGCGAACTTCCGTGTCCGGCGCGGTCGTCACTTCGACGACGTAGCGAACGGGCTCGCCGATGGTCACGTCGCGCGGTTCCGCTGACGCCTCGACGCGCACGGGAGCGACGGTCGGCGTCGGCTCCGCAGCGCTCGTGGCGATCGCCGTCCAGGGTCCGATGGCCAGCACCACGACGCCGGCGCACGTCGCGCGACGCATGCGTACGGCGATCACAGGCGCCTCTCCCGCATGCGGAAGAACCGCAGCAACGCTTCGGCGTACGGCCGGTCCGTGCGCACCACGATCGCGTCGACGTCGACCGAGCGCAGCATGCGTTCGCGCTCCCGGCGTCGTTCGGCGGCCGCACGCTCGTAGGCGCGGCGCACGGAGGCGTCACCGGTGTCGACGACGAGTCGACGTCCGCTCTCCGCCTCCTCCAGCTCCACGAGCCCAACCGGCGGCAATGTCTCCTCGCGCGGATCGTCCAGGACGACGGCGATGACGTCGTGACGGCGATTGGCGATCTTCAGTGCCAGCTGCGCGCCCGGATCGAGAAAATCGGAGACGAGGAACGTCACGCAGCGACGCTTGGTGACGTGATTGAGGTGCTCGAGCGCGGCCCCGATGTCGGTTCCTCTGCCGCGCGGCCGAAAGGACAGCACCTCGCGGATGACCCGCAAGACATGACGCGTTCCCTTCTTCGGCCGTAGAGCGAGCTCGACCTCGTCGCTGAACATCACCAACCCGACTTTGTCGTTGTTGGTGATCGCCGAGAATGCGAAGACCGCGGCGAGCTCTGCGGCCATCTCGCTCTTGAGCTGCTTGACCGTCCCGAAGTGCGTCGACGCGCTCGTATCGACCAGCAGCATCACCGTCAACTCGCGCTCTTCGACGAACCGCTTGACGTGCGGAGTGCCGGTGCGCGCGGTCACGTTCCAATCGATCGTGCGCACGTCGTCGCCCGGAAGGTACTGACGCACCTCGGCGAACTCCATCCCGTGCCCCTTGAACACGCTGTGGTACTGGCCCGCGAACAGATCGCTGACGAGGTGGCTCGTGCGGATCTGGATCTTGCGGACGGCTTGGAGCTGTTCGGAGGTCAGCATGGCCTGGTACGGATGCGGCGACCCGAAACGACGACCTCCAACGTCAGGGAACCGGCACGCCGTCGAACACCGACTTGACGATCGAATCCGAGGTCACGTCCTCGGCTTCCGCCTCGTAGGTGACGATGACGCGGTGACGAAGAATGTCGGGGCCGATCGACTTCACGTCCTGCGGCGTCACGTAGCCGCGCCCCTGCAGCATCGCGTGCGCCTTGGCGGCGACGGTCAGGAACAACGTCGCCCGGGGCGATGCCCCGTACTCGATGAGGCGGTCGAGGTCGAGCTTGTACGCAGCGGGCTCCCGCGTCGCGTACACGAGGTCGACGACGTAGTCCTTGACCTTGTCGTCGATGTAGACCTCGTCGACGAGCTTGCGCAGCTCGGGCGTGTCCGGGGTGTGGATGACGGATTGAACGGCAAACTTCGGTGCCGTCGACGCGATCGGGTCGAGGATGCGCCGTTCTTCCTCCTTCGATGGGTACGAGATCGACAGCTTGAACATGAAGCGGTCGACCTGGGCTTCGGGCA
Source organism: uncultured bacterium (assembly GCA_937975525.1). Lineage (GTDB taxonomy): Bacteria > Desulfobacterota > Binatia > HRBIN30 > HRBIN30 > CALJUJ01. The sequence goes on along the minus strand of CALJUJ010000697.1, from coordinate 41 downwards.
ACGGGTAGGTGCCCTCCTGCTCGATGGGATTCTGCGTGGCG
>CALJUJ010000696.1 GCA_937975525.1 uncultured bacterium | reverse complement strand
GGACCAGACCGACCGTGGAAACGGTGATGCGCCGCGCGGAGAGACCGATGCCCCAATTCGAGGAGATCGTTGCGATCGCCTCGACGACGGCATCGTAGTTGTGCAGCGGCTCGCCCATGCCCATGAAGACGAGGTTGGTGATGCGCTCCTCGGGCTGGAGCAACGCCAAGGCTGCGCGCACCTGGCCGGCGATCTCCGTCGACGAGAGATTGCGACGGAGCCCCAGCCGGGCCGTCGCGCAGAAGTCGCAGTCCATCGCGCATCCGGCCTGCGACGATATGCACAGGGTCAGACGAGGCGGATCGGGGATCAGGACCGCTTCGATCGCGTCGCCCCGGCCGAGGTCGAAGAGCAGCTTGCGGGTGCCGTCGCCCGAGTGCGCGACCCGTGCCGGCTCCAGGCGAGGGAAGGCGAAATGCTCCGCGAGCGCCGTGCGCAGCTGCGCCGGCAGGTCGGTCATCGACGCGAAGTCGTCGACACCGCGACGATAGACCCAGGCGAGGACCTGATGCGCGCGAAAGGAAGGCTCGCCGCAGTCGGCGAGCCATTGCCGCAACGCTCCGGGTGTCAGCTCCCGGAGAGCGAAGGGGTCAGATCTCGGTGATTTCGTGCTCGGCAAAGAAGAAGCCGATCTCCCATTTCGCCGTCTCCGGCGCATCGGAGCCGTGCACCGCGTTCTTCTCGATGTCGGTGCCGAAGTCCTTCCGGATCGTGCCGGCGTCGGCCTTCTTCGAGTCCGTCGCGCCCATGATCTCGCGGTTGCGCGCGATGGCGTTGTCGCCTTCGAGCACCGAAACCAGGACCGGCCCCGAGGACATGAACGTGCACAGATCACCGTAGAACGGGCGTTCCTTGTGCACGGCGTAGAAGCGCGCCGCCATGTCCGGGCTGAGCTCGATCAGCTTGGTCGCGGCGATACGCAAGCCGGCCGCCTCGAAGCGACGAAGGATTTCGCCGATCGCGTTCTTGGCGACGGCGTCGGGCTTGATGATGGAAAGGGTGCGTTCACTCATGCTCGTTGGCTCTCCTACAATGCGGCTTTCATCGTCGCGCCGAGTTCCGCAGGGCTCTTCGCGACCTGGATTCCGGCGGCCTCGAGGGCGACGATCTTGTCGGCGGCGGTGCCACGCCCGCCGGCGATGATGGCGCCCGCGTGTCCCATGCGCTTCCCCGGCGGCGCCGTCTGTCCGGCAATGAAGGATACGACCGGCTTGCTCATGTGGTCACGCACATAGGCTGCCGCCTGCTCCTCCGCCGTGCCGCCGATCTCGCCGATCATGATCACGCCCTCGGTGTCGGCATCGGCTTCGAACAGCTCGAGCACGTCGATGAACCCGGTACCGTTGACGGGATCACCCCCGATGCCGACGCAAGTCGACTGGCCGAGCCCCAGCTGCGTCAGCTGATGCACCGCCTCGTAGGTGAGCGTGCCGCTGCGCGACACCACGCCGATCCTTCCGGGCTTGTGGATGTATCCGGGCATGATGCCGATCTTGCACTGCCCCGGCGTGATGACACCAGGACAGTTCGGACCGATCAGGCGCGTTCGGCTGCCCGCCAGGCAGCGCTTGACGCGGACCATGTCCAACACCGGGATGCCCTCGGTGATGCAGATGACCAGGTCGAGGCCGGCGTCGACCGCCTCGAGGATCGCGTCGGCGGCGAACGGCGGCGGCACGTAGATGACGGAAGCATTGGCCCCCGTCGCCTCGACGGCCGCACCGACCGTATCGAAGATCGGGATCCCTTCGAAGTCGCTTCCACCCTTGCCCGGGGTGACCCCCGCCACCATCTGCGTGCCGTATTCCCGGCACGCACGCGTGTGGAATTGCCCCGTGGATCCGGTGATGCCCTGGGTCAGGACTTTCGTGTTCTTGTCGACGAGAATGCTCACGATGTTCTTCCAGGTTCGGCTGGTGAAAACGCGGCTTATACTGGCGGGGTCCGAGGCTGTCAATTTGCCCCGATCACCCCGGGGCGAATCCTCCGCTGCAGGCGACTCGCCGGCCCGCCTCGTCCGCAGACCCGGCAGCGGACACTATTCGGCGGATACCGGACAGCCGGCGAGCGCGTTCTGCACCGCGCCGAGAATCTCGTCGACGGTGATCTCTCCGTCCTCGTTGCCGTCTCCCCGCGCGCAACCCTCCACCGAGCTACTGCCGAGCGCGACCCCCACCATGAACAAGATTTCGTCCACGGTGACGGCAACGTCCGCCGAGCAGTCACCGACGCAAGGCGCGGGCGCTGCAGCGGTGGCGGTCGCGGAAGGCGATGCCGTCGCCGTCGGGGTCACCGTCGGCGTCGCCGTGGAGGTCGCCGTCGGGCCCAAGATCTGCAGCATCGCGCCGATTCCCGACGTCGGCAGCGTCGTCGAGAAATCGCTGGTGCTGAAAACCGTCTGTTCGGCGCCATCGCGAAACAGGAACTCGAGCTGCGTCGCGCCGCCGCCGATCGCCAGGAAGCGGAGCGTCGCGACCAGCACGTTGCTGCCGTGCACCTCTTCCGCGCTCCCGAGCGCAAAGGCGACGATCCCCGGCTGTGTCTCGTTCGGTTCCGTGTTGACGAAGCTCAAGTCCCAAGTGCCCTCGTCGAGCTCGCCACCGCGGAACGCGAGCCGCGAGCCGTCGAACTGCACGAAGACGCCGCCGGCTCCTACCCCCCTTGCACCGACGTCGAGCCGCACCTCCAGGGCGACGACGTCGCCCACCATCGCCGCTTGCACGGCAGGCACCAAACGCACGACGACCGACTCCTGGGCTGGCGCCGCGGCGGCCCAGCCGACCAGGACTCCGACGACGACGAGCAGCCATCGCCCGCTCGACGGCAGGAACGCGAGCTGGCGCCCGGTGATGGACCGCGTCATGAGGGATCCATGGCGCTTCGGGAGACGGATGACAACGGCGAATTCGCCGCCACCCCCGTGTGTGCACGGTCGAGGTGCGCGCAAACGAATGCGGCGGCAGCGTCCATGGCCGCGGTCGCCTCGGGAACCAGGCCGTCGAGCATCTGCCAGACATGGGTGACGTCCCCCGCGACGTCGATCCGGCTGGCGACACCGGCCGCCAGCGCCTTGGCGTGGAGTGATCGCGCTTCGTCCACCAACAGCTCGGTCTCCGCCACCTGGATCAGCAGCGGTGGCAGCCCCTGCAGCTCGGCATTCAAGGGCGAGGCGCGCGGATCGCGCGGATCGTTCGTGCCGAGATAAGCGGAGGCGAACGCCGCGATGTTCGGACTGCGAAACATGTGACAGCGGCCATCCATCGTGCGCACCGACGCGGACGACGCCGACAAGTCGACCCAGGGTGAAAACAGTAGCGCACAAGCCGGTAGCGGCCAGCCCTGATCGCGCGCGGCGACGAGGGTCGCGAGAGCCAGGCCGCCGCCCGCCGAATCGCCGGCGACGACCACCTCGGCGGCCTCGCAAGCCTGGTCGAGAACCCATCGATAGGCAGCGAGCGCATCGTCGCTGGCCGCGGGGAATCGATGCTCCGGCGCCAGACGATACTCGGGAGCAAATACGGCGAGTCCCGTTCGTCGAGCGAGCCCGGCGGTCATCGCCCGGTGATCGGCCGCCGAACCGGCGACGTAGCCGCCGCCGTGAAAGAACAGGAGCGCGCCGCGTCGCGGCGACGGCGGCTTCACCCACTCACCGGCGATCGGGGCATCGACGAGGTCCACGGTGACGCCACTGCTCCACAGGCGTCGCGCCCAGGGGGGCAGGCCGAAGACGCGCCGGGCGCGCGCCGCCAAGCGAGCTTCGTCTCCCCAGTCGAGGCGGCGGATCTTCCAGCGAATGGCCGCGTTCAGGACGCGCGCGCGGAGCGACGGCATGGATGGCAGTCCTCGGTGCCCCTCAGCCGTAGTACTCGCGGTACCACTCGACGAACCGGCGGACGCCCTCCTCGACCGGCGTCGCCGGACGAAAGCCCACGTCGCGCTCGAGATCTTCGACATCCGCGCTCGTCTTCTCGACGTCGCCGAGCTGCATTGGCAGCAGATTCAGGGTTGCCTTCACCCCGAGCGCCTTCTCCGCGGCCTCGATGTACTCCATCAGGCGTACCGGACGGTTGTTGCCGATGTTGTAGATCCGATACGGCGAGGAGCTCGTCGCCGGGTCGGGCGTCATCCCAGACCAATTCTCGTCCGGCGCGGCTACCCGGTCGACCACGCGCAGCACGCCTTCGACGATGTCGTCGACGTAGGTGAAGTCGCGCACCATGTTGCCGTGGTTGAAGACGTCGATCGGCTTGCCCGCCAGCATGTTGCGGGTGAAGAGGAACAAGGCCATGTCCGGCAGACCCCAGGTACCGTACACCGTGAAGAAGCGGAGGCCAGTCGTCGGCAGTCCGTACAGCGTGCTGTACGAATGCGCCATCAGCTCATTCGCCTTCTTGGTCGCGGCGTACAGGCTCACGGGATGGTCGACGCTCTGGTGCACGCTGAAGGGCATGTTGGCGTTGAGCCCGTACACCGAGCTCGTGCTCGCGTAGGCGAGGTGCTCGACGCCGCCGTGCCGGCAGCCCTCGAGGATGTTGAGAAAGCCGACCAGATTGCTGTCGATGTAGTCGTGTGGGTGGGTGATGCTGTGCCGCACCCCGGCCTGCGCAGCCAGGTGCGCGACACGCTGGAATCCATGCTCGGCGAACAACGCCGCCATACCCTCCCGGTCCGAGAGATCGAGGCGCACGAAGCGGAACCCGTCGTGCTGCCGGAGCAAATCGAGACGTGCTTCCTTCAGACGCGGGTCGTAGTAGGCGTTGAGGTTGTCGAGACCGACGACCTCGTCGCCGCGTGCGAGCAGGCGGCGACTGAGGTGGAAGCCGATGAATCCGGCGGCGCCGGTGACGAGAATCTTCATGTTCTCTCCTTGATGAAATGGCGTCCAAGCGCGTCCGTCGCCCGTCCACGAGACGGAAGCATCACCGGCCGCCATCGGCGCGCGGCTCGTCGAGCCGCGGAGCCGGGGCTTCCGCCCGCAGCCAACGGCCACCGAAACGAACGAGCCCCTGCAGGAAACCGAATCCCCACGACACGTGCATCGTCACGAACGCCAGGACCACGCCCGGGAACGCCGACCAGCCCGCACGGCGCGCCACCAAGGCGCCGGCCAAGGTGCAGGCGAGAAGGTACGACGCCAGCGCCACCACCAGAAGCCCCGCCGCCACGTTCGACACGGGGGACAGGAACGCGGTCACCAGGAGCGTCGCAACGAACGTCGGCGGCACGAACTGACGCGCGCTCATCTGGCGCGGGTGCTTCTGCAGCCCGCACACCTTCCACAACCGGTATTGGTAGAACTGCCTGGCCAGCTTCCGCACGCTCGTACGGTTCTGGTACGAGGAGCGCATCTCCGGGTTGAGCACGATCCGCCCGCCCGACTTGCGCAAGCGATAGTTCAGCTCGTCGTCCTGGTTGCGCACCAGCTCCTCGTCGAAGAGGCCGATGCGCTCGAGAACGGAGCGCGGATACATGCCGAGGTAGACCGTATCCACCTCGCGCTCCTCGGTGCCGAAATGGAAGTACGCACCGATTCCGAAGCGCGATCCCATCGCCGCAGCGATCGCGTTCGCCAGACGCCCCCCGCCGACGGCGTGCATCGGCCCACCGACGTTGTCCGCCCCGGTGCGCCGCAGGGTCTCCACGCCGGTGCGCATGTACGCCGGGTCGAGCGTCGTGTGCGCGTCGACCCGCATGATCACGTCGCCGCGGGCCGCCCGGATGCCGATGTTCATCGCCGGTGGAACGATCCGTCGGGGGTTTTGAAACACGCGGATGCGGTCTCCGTAGCCGGCGAGGATTCTCGGCGAATCGTCGTCGGAATCGCCATCGACGACGATCACCTCGAAGCGATCGTGCGGGTAGTCCTGCGCGAAGATCGAGTCCAGGCAACGATCGATGAACCCGGATTCGTTGCGCATCGGGATGACGACGGAGACGAACGGCCAGTCTTTCATCACGCTCCAGTCCTTCCCAGCTCGGCGTACAGATTCGCGAGGCGCGCGGCCATCTGCCCCGACGAGAAAGCCAGCGCCCGTTGCCGCGCCGCCGCCGCCATGCGCCGGCGGCGCTCCGGCTCCTCGAGGATCGCTCGGGAACGAGCGACCAGCGCCGTTGCATCGTCGAGGTCGACGATCTCTCCCTGGACTCCCGGCTCGACGAGCTCGCGGGTGCCGCTCACCGCCGTGACCACGACGGGCACGCCGCTGGCCAGGGCCTCCAACACCGCATTCGGCATACCCTCCCAGGAGGAAGTGAGCCAGACCAACGCCGCCTCACCCAGAACCGACCCGACGTCCTGGCGTTCACCGGCCAACGCGACCCGACCGCCGACACCGCGCGCGCGCGCCCGCGCCTCGAGATCGGCGCGCAGCGGCCCGTCGCCGACGATGGTGAACCGAGCAGCGACGCCGCTCTGCAGCAGACCTGCGGCGCCGCGCAGGAACAGGTCGTGGTTCTTCTGTCGCACCAGCCGGCCCACCGTGACCACGTGCACCGGGTTCGACTCCACCAGCGACCCCGGCGGGCGGAAACGGTCGGTGTCGACCCCGTTGGGGACGACGCGAATGCGCGTACGCGGCGCCGCGTACTCTTCGACGATGTAGGCTTCCACGTCGGCGGAGTTGACCACGACGAGCGCGCTCATGCGAAAGGCGATCGCGTTGGCGATGCGGCTGACCCAGCCCTGGACCTTGCAGTTGCGAGCCGAGGTGGCCATGCGCCAACGGCCCCCGAGGAGCTTTGCAACCGCGAGGTAGGCGTTGGCGATGAACAACCAGGCGTGCGCGACGGCAACGCGGTCGCGGCGCAGGGCGCGCGCGAGTCGCAACGCCCGTAGGGCTGGGTGGCCTGTGATCTCACGCACGGCGACCCCGTGCTCGACGAGGGCGCTGTGCAGGTGGGTCGGACGAGCGCTGAGAGCATACACGAACGGAACCACGTCGGCGCCGAGACCGCGGACGAGCTGGAGCAACTGGCCCTCGGCTCCGCCGACCGTGAGCTGACCGATGACCAAGCCGACCCGCAGCGGCGGTTTGTGCGCCGCATCAGCCATGCGAAGGCTCCGCCTTCACACGACGCTTCGGATCGCCCTCGCGCGCGAACACGCGAACCGTACCGAACGTTGCCGCCAGAGCGTAGTGGCGGCGAAGGGAGGGGAGAAGCTCTCGCCACTTGCCGGCGGGAAACACAACCAGACGCGGATCTCCTTCCTCGACCCATGCTCGGCGCTGCTCGAGACCGACGACGTGGAACCGGCGGCGCTCGACCGCGGGCAGCTTCTTGGCGACGTTGGATTCCCAGAAGCCGACGCCGCGGTAACCCTCGCGACCAGCCAACCACGGATAGCCCTCCCACCACGAGAGGATCCGGTCACCGGGATCACTGTGCGCGTGCAAATACGTGGCGACGGAATGCACCGAAGCGTGAGACCACAGAGCCAACTTGCGGCCACGGGCGGAGTCCGCCGCCGTCGGCCGCAGCGCGAAGGCGAGCCCGAAGCACCAGATCGCAAGTCCAAGGACGATCGCGGGCCGGCGCCCCGTCTGCCCCGCGAGCGCCGGCACCGCGGCGATCAGCAGGAACGGGATCAGCTGCACGGTATACTCGAGGTAGGTCGGCGTCGCGTAGAGGTAGAGCACCCCGAGTGCCCCCGCGCAGGCGAGCGCGCGTCCCGACCGGCTCTCGTCGTCCGCGCGCCAGCCCAGGAACGCTGCACACCAGAGGATCAGGTTCTGCGGCAGGAGTATCCATTTACCGAGGATGATCGCCTTCTGCGTGAGGATCGGCAGCCATCCGTCGACTTCCTTGCGAAGCTCGTGAAAGCCGACGTTGTTGAACCAGAAGGCGCGTGGGTCGTCCAGCAAGAT
>CALJUJ010000695.1 GCA_937975525.1 uncultured bacterium | reverse complement strand
CAGCGAGGCCAACAGGCCGCCGGGGAACACGTGCTTGCGGATGAAGTCGAAGCCCTGCCGGTACTCGTCGAAGCGCTGGTCGGGCACCGTGATCGTCTGCAGGAACATCTTCCCGCCCGGTCGCAACAGCCGCTCGCATGCCTCGAAATAGGCTCGATAGAACTCGTAGCCGACGGCCTCGAACATCTCGATCGAAACCAGACGGTCGTAGCTTCCGGTGGCGCGACGGTAGTCGCACAGCTCGACGTCGACGCGTCCCTGTAACCCCGCAGCACGCACGCGCTCGCGTACGAACGCAGCCTGCTCCACCGACAGCGTCAGGGTCGTCACGTGACACCCGTAGCGCTCGGCGGCATGTACTGCGAAACCACCCCAGCCACTGCCGATCTCGAGAACCCGATGCCCCTGCCGCAGCCCGAGTCGCGAACAGATGCCGTCGAGCTTGCGCTCCTGCGCGTCGCGTAGCGACAGCCCCGCGTCGAACTCGGCGCAGCTGTACATCATCGTCTCGTCGAGGAAGAGCTCGTAGATCGCGTTGCGCAGGTCGGAGTGGCTGCGGATGTTCCGACGACTCCCGCGCAGCGTGTTCGCGTTACGGAAACGCGCCAACGCGTTGAGGCGGTGGCCGAGACGGGCCCATGCGGAGCTCGGTCTGGCGAACGCGCCGCTGATGATCACGCGGCGGAGCAACTCGGGGAGATCGCTGCAGCGCCAATGGCCGTCCATGTACGATTCGCCGGCGCCGATGTCGGCGCCGCTGACGAGGCGACGGAAGAAGCTCCAATCTTCGATCTCCACCTGGATGCCGTCGGCTTCGCCGGTGCCGATCCGGCGATTGCTTCCGTCGGGTAGGCGAAGCTCGATCGGGCCCGACACGATCCCGTCGAGTTGCCGCAAGACCATCCGTTGCGCGAGGCGGTCGATCGCTCCGGGGCGGTTGCCGATTCGAATCGACGTCGAGCTTGGGTGGGAACGTGCCGCAGATGGCTGCAGAGCGTGGGCTACGGTCGGACGCCGCATGGCGGTTCCTCCTCGTCGAGCGCGACACCCGAACGGTAGCTCGGATGCGGCACGAAGGGCACCCCTTTCCACCATAAACGGAACGCCTGCCAGTGAATCCCCGCCCACACTCTGGCTGTCATCGCCGGATACGCCGCCAATACGCGCAGCAGGCTCTTGCCGTCGATCTCGCGACGCCTCAGGCGCAGCGTCGAGTCGAAGACGCACCGGCCCTCGACCCG
>CALJUJ010000694.1 GCA_937975525.1 uncultured bacterium | reverse complement strand
GCGTCATCGCCGACCGCCCTGAGCACGGCGATTCTCCCTGGCTCCACTTGGACGAGCTCGCCCCCCAGAACCCGCAGTTCGTCCGCAGCGACGTTGCCGACGAGGGCATCGCCTACCTCCGCGACATCAACCGCAATCGCAAGAAAATCGGCAAGGCGTTCAAGGCGGCGTGAGCGGCGCGCGCATCGCCTATCTTGCGGCCGTGGCCGTAAGATGGGCGATGTTGCCGTCTTCCGCAGCTCGAGCGGTTGCCGCACGCGTTCTAGTCGAAGTCGCAGTAGCGTCGGCGCGCAGGCACGGCGACGAAGCGATCCTCCTCCGCAATCCAGGCCGTCAGCTCGCCGCCCCAGACGCAACCGGTGTCGAGGCCGCGGACCTTTGCGCCTTCGACGCGTCCGCGCTGCGACCAATGCCCGAAGACGACGATGCGATCGCCACAGTAGAACCGATCCCAGGGTTGGAACCCCTGCCCCGCTTCTTCTTCGTTCTCCGGCCGCTCGCCGTCCGCATTGCAGTGACGGACGCGCGTGAGGAACTGCAGTCCCGGGTTGCGATCCGGAATGCGATTCGCCTGGATCTCGGATTCGAGGGGGCGGGCGACGCCTTCGGGATCGTCCCACGCGGGGTGCAGGCCGGCATGGACGAGCAGCAGGTCGTCCCATCCACGCACCAGCGGGCGGTGGCGCAGCCAATGCAGCAGCCGCTGCGCATCCGCAGCACCGAGCACGCCGTCGAGCGTATCGCGGGGGCGGGCTGGCGCTCCCGCGGCGCGCGCCAACAGGTGCAGGTCGTGATTGCCGAGCACGCTTTCGGCGTCGAGCTCGATCATCCGCCGCAACACGCGGGCCGAGTCGGGGCCGCGGTTCACGAGGTCGCCGACCGCGAACAGCGACTGGCGCTGGGGATCGAATCCGATCTCGTCGAGCAGAGCGTCGAGCTCGTCGGCGCAACCTTGAATGTCGCCGACGAACACGCGCTCGTTTGCCGTCATTCCCGCGCTCGTTCGCGCCGGCCTTGAACGACATGGATGTCGTTCGGCACGTCCATGCGCCGAGCGTAGCCCTACGATCCGCTCTTCTCAATGGTTGCGAACGCATGGTACAGCGAGAGCATTCCAGCGGAGGTGAGTGCATGGGAGACAAGATTCTGCGGGTGAACATGACCGAGTTGGCCGTGACGGAAGAGCCGTTCCCGGACGAGTGGAGACTTCTCGGTGGGCGCGCGCTGAGCGCGCGGATCCTCCTGAAGGAGGTCGATCCCACGTGCGATCCGCTCGGCCCCGACAACAAGGTCGTGTTGGCGCCGGGAGTCCTGTCGGGATCGATTGCGCCCACCTCGGGACGCATGAGCGTCGGCGCCAAGAGCCCTCTCACCGGGGGGATCAAGGAGGCCAACTCCGGAGGGCAGGCGGGGCAGAAGCTGGCTCGCCTCGGCTATCGCGCGATGATCATCGAGGGCAAGGCCGCGGATCCCGACAAGCGCTACCTGGTGAGCGTGAGCAAAGAGGGCTTCGCGATCCGCGAGTGCCCGGAGCTCGCCCTGCTGCGCACGTATGCGGCGAGTGAAAAGCTCGGCGAGAAATCATCTGACCGCGCCGCCTTCGTGCTCGTCGGGCCGGCGGGCGAGAAAGGCCTCGCGGGCGCGAGCGTTGCCTTCACCGACGAGGGCAATCGCCACCCGGCGCGGCACGCGGCGCGCGGTGGCCTCGGCGCCGCCATGGGCATCAAGGGCCTCAAGGCGATCGTCGTCGACGACACGGGCACCACGGCGCGCCTGCCCGAGGACATGAAGGCGTTCAAGGCCTACGTCGCCAACCTGACCAAAGAGTACAAGGACGGACCGCAACTGTTTCAGTTCGGTACGTCGTCTACCGTGCCGATTGCCAACTTGATGAGCACGTTCCCCACCCGCAACCGCCGCGAGATGATGTTCGAGGGCGCGGAGAAGCTCGACGGTGCCAACATCGTCAAGAACTTCGAATCACGCGGCGGCGGCATGCACCACTGCATGACCGGATGCATCGTCAGTTGCTCGAACGTCGTCCACGATGCCGACAAGAACTACGTGACGTCGGCGCTGGAGTTCGAGACGATTACCTTGTGCGGATCGAATTGCGCGATCGATGACCTCGACGCGGTGGCTAAGATGGACCGGCTGTGCGACGAGCTCGGCCTCGACACGATCGAGACCGGCGGCGCGATCGGCCTGGCGATGGACTGCGGCGCTCTCGAGTTCGGAGATGCGGACGGCGCGATCGCACTGATGGAAAAGATCGATCAGGGAGACGAACTCGCTGAAGCGGTGGGCAACGGCGTCTGCGCGGTGGCGGCGCGCTTCGGTGTGACCGATCGTATCCCCGCCGTCAACGGGCAGGGGCTGCCGGCGTGGGAGCCGCGCACCCTCAACGCGACGGGCGTCACTTATGCCACGAGCGCCATGGGCGCCGATCACACCGCCGGATTGATCATGGCGGACAGCGGCGATCCGGCGAAGGCTTCGCAGGAGGCGCAGCTCGTCAACGCGCTCTGCGATTCGAGCGGCTTTTGTCAGTTCCAACAGCCGACGATCGACGACATCCGCACGCTCTACAACGCCATGTACGGGCTCGATCTCTCGTTCGAGGACGCTGCCGACATCGGCTGGCAGTGCATGGTCGACGAGTGGGAGTTCAATCGCCGCGCCGGCTTCGGCGAGGACACCATCGATCTGCCCGCGTGGATGCGCACCGAGGCGGTTCCCTCGAACGGTGCGGTCTTCGCCATCGACAAGGAACAGTTGATGCGGGTCTTCGAGCGCATGCCGACTTCCGACGAGCTGCGCACGATCAAGGCCGTCGGCTGAAGCGAGAGCCTGCCGCGAGGGCGTGACGAACGGGGGCGCGGCGTGATCCGCGCCCCCGTTTCTCGTTCAGGCCAGGTACTTCTCGAGATCGTCGGCGCCGCCGATGTGCTTGCCGTCGATGAACACCTGCGGCACGGTCGCCCGCGCCGTCACGGCCTGCAGCGTGCGCGTGGTGATGTCCTTGCCGAGGATGATCTCTTCGAAGCGGATCTCCTTGCGTGCCAGCAGCTCCTTGGCGCGGATGCAGTGCGGGCAGCCGGGGCGGGTGAATACGGTCACGGCGCGCTCCGGCTTCGCCTCGGGGCTCAGGTGGCGCAACATCGAGTCGGCGTCGGACACCTCGAACGGATCGCCCGGCTTTTCGGGCTCGATGAACATCTTCTCGATGACGCCATCCTTGACGAGCATCGAGTAGCGCCACGAGCGCCGCCCGAAGCCCAGGTCGTCCTTGTCGACGAGCATGCCCATCGCTTCCGTGAACTTGCCGCTGCCGTCGGGCAGCATGCGCACCTGCGACGTGCCCTCCTCGCGCGCCCATGCGTCCATGACGAACGCGTCGTTCACCGACACGCAGACGA
>CALJUJ010000693.1 GCA_937975525.1 uncultured bacterium | reverse complement strand
ACATCGGCAGAGCCTACGACAAGCACTTCTCGCGTCGCTCCGCGGAGCAGAGCCGCTGTCAGAAGAAGCACGACGACGGTCGCATCGACGCCGGCGTCGACTGTCAGACCGACGACGCGCGCGGCAAGCTCGCCCGCGCCGCCGAGCAGGCCGGCCGGCAGATCGACCGCTGCGACCTCGACGTCCATGTCGCGTCACTCGACAGCTGCGGGGCCACCATCGACCTCGTTCGCGAATGCGTCGCCGATTCCGTCGTGAGCTTCAGCGACCAACTCTTTGCCGACGTCTACAATCCGTCGGCGCCACCACCGCCCACGGCGACTCCGACCGCGACCCCGACGCCGACTCCCGCACTCGCTTGCGCCCCGGGCAAGGACTGCCTGCTGCTCGAGGTTCAACCCGGGCCCGATACGCTCGCTCCCGCCGACGACGGCCGCGCGAGCTGGTACCGCATCACCAATCTCGTCGCCTATCTCGGACTGCAGGCGAACAACGGCTCGCAGGGCGATTTCGCCGGCGACCCGTTGATCTTCGAGAAGAGCCAGGACCTGGACGCAGACGGTGTCGCCTCGCTCGTTCTGCGCGAGCCCGCCGTCCTCGGCGCTTCGCTGCCCGTCTTGTCGGGTCAGAAGAGCCGTGTGTGCTTTCGCATCGAGCAGGACCCCAACGCTCCCGGATGGATCGACTGCGACGGCGGCGCGAACCTCGACGCCGATCTCACGATCGATAGTCAGTCGACGGCAGCCGCCGGTGCGTCCGTGCTGAGCCTCGGCAACGGTGCCACCGACAGCGGCCCGGGCGCAGCCGTCGTGCCGGTGATCGTTCGCATCGCGACGACCGTCAATCTGGCCCAGCCCTGCTCGGCCGTCGACTTCGGCGCCTCGACTCCCGTGTCCACCGCCCTCACGACGAGCACCGGACCCAGCGCCGTGCTCGACGGGCGCCAGCACACCGAGCAGCCTCCCCGCTATCCGGACGCCGACGTGGTCGAGCAGCTCTCGGGACAACCGCTCGACTGCAACGCCTTTCTCGTCGGCTCGCGGGCCAGCCTGGTCACGCCGCTCTACGAGCTCGACACCCGTCCCGCGGCGCTGACCGGCCACTACGATCTCGCCGACGTCCTGCGCCTCGACCTGGTTGCCACCAACGCTTCGATCGGCGGCTCGGTACCGACGCAGACGCCGACGCTGTCGCCGACGCCGGCGCCGCCGACGGCGACGGCGACACCACTGCCGCCGACGCCCACGCTCGGACCGGTCAACTGCCCAGCCGGCCTCAGCTGCGCCGCCTTCGACGTCGAGACCGGCTCGGGCGCATTGCTCCCCAGCGACGACGGAATCTCCACCTGGCTGCGCCTGTTCGATTTCACCGGCGCCAATCTGTTCGCGAACGCAACCGACGGTCAGTGGAGCTCCGGCCCGATCCTGCTCGGCAAGGGCACCGACGGGCCCGATGGCGTCGCGAGCCTGGTACTCCTGGAAGTCGCCTATCTCGGTGCGGACTTCGTGAGCGCGGCGCAGGATCTCGGCCAACAGGGCACCGTCTGCGTGCGGATTGCGCCGGACCCGAATGCCGTGGGCTGGATCGATTGCGACGGCGGCACGGACGCGAGCGCGTCGCTCTCCGTCGACAGCCAGCTCACGTCGCCGCCGCCTCCCAATCCCGTACCCGTTCTCGACGTGCCCGCTGCGGCCGCGCCGGGAGCTGCCGCGGGCTCGGGCGTGGCACCGGTCCAGGTGCAGCTCGCCGTGGCGCCCACCAACGACGCCGCCTGCAGCGTTCTCGACTACTCGAGCGCGCCGAGGATCGCGACCGTATTGACCACCGGGCCGGCGACGAGCCTCGTCGTCAACGACGCGATCGACGGTGCAGGCCCCGCAGCCGCCGGGACCAACACGACGACTCTCGCCGGCGTACCTTTCAGCTGCGACGACTGGGGATCCGCGACTGCGCCCGCGGCAAGCGTCGTCGTGCCGATGTTCGCGCTCGACTTCGTCGCGCCGGTGCTGAACAGCGTCGTCGACGTCGCCCAATCGTTTCGGCTACAGCTGGGCTCACGCAGCTTTCCGACCGGCGACGAGACGCCGACACCGACGCGCACCGATACGCCCGTACCGACCGACACGCCGACACCGGCACCGACGGCGACGCCGACGGATACCACGACACCGACGGTAACGCCGACGACGACCGCAACGCCGACCCACACGGCCACGCCCACGGCAACCGATACGCCAACGGTGACGCCGACGGCGACACCGACGTGGACACCGACGCAGACGCCGACGTCGACGATCACGGCGACGCCGACCGCGACGGAAACGCCCTTCGGGCCACCGGTGCGCAACGTCTCGATCACCGACCTGACGACGCAGATTCCGCAGGACTACCAGGCGCACGGCAACTGCTACCGGGCCGGACGCTCCCAGGCCGTCGTACAGACGGCCACGGGCACCGGGTTCTCCACCCGCTTCCAGGCGAACGCCGCAACCGATTGCGAGGCGGTGCCCACGGGCGGCGGCGGAATCTCGACGAGTCTCGGCGCCAGCTACCGCATCGACTTCGACATCGCCTGCCCCAATGGCGCGCCGTACGAGCTGGTCGTCGGCACCGCAGCCCGCGGAGCATTCACGATCAACCGCGACAACGGCGACGGCTGCGATCTGCCGTTCTTCGGTTCCACCGGCCAGTCGACGGCGCAGATGAGCGCCCTCGCCGGCGGCCAGACGGGAGGCATCCTGCAGACGCCAGGTAGCCTCGGCCTCGCTTCGCCGGGATCGCTATCCTCCGCGAGCGACAACAACAGCGGCTTCGAGCGCACCGGCAACGCCACGATCACCGGTCTCGGCACCGGCGGTCCCGAAGCGCATTCGCTGACCTTCTCGTTCTCCGCTGGCTGCTCGAGCACCGGCACCTCGACCGATCCGGGATCCGAGTGCAGCGTGCGCCTCGGACTCGACGCGAACCTTTCTCCCAACGGGATCTCGGGTTGCATGGACGCCGACGACTATCCCGGCGTCGGCGGCCGAGCGGCCGCGAACGACGGCCACTTCGTCGTGCTCTCGGCGAGCTGCGGTCCGGCGCCGACGCCGACCGTGACCAATACGCCGACGATCACACCGACGCCGACGATCACGCCCACGTCGACTCCGACGATCACACCGGGCGGACCGACGCTGACACCGACGCCGACCGCGACCGCGACGGCAACCGCGACGGCGACACCGACGGCGCTCGGCAACCTCGCGTTCAGCGTCGTCGGCGGCCCCAGCGGCAACGACACGGCACCCGGCTGCCCGGGCGAGCCCTCGAGCGGCTCGCTCTTGAAGACCGAGGGCAACCCGACCGGCGGGATTCCGGGGACCGTTTGCAACGGCACCAAGGGCGACTTCTACATGATCTCCGGCCCACTGCTGCTGCAGGGCGGGTCGACGGACGCGCTCGGCATCGCCGACCTGACGATCGCCGCGCCGGTGGTCGTCGGGGCGAGCCTACCGGGCTCGACGCCCGACTGCGGCAACTGCGACACCTGCTGGCGTATCGAGCAGGACATCACAAACGGCTTCGTCGACTGCGACGGCGGCTCGAATGCCGACGTCTCGGTGACCATCGACAGCAACGGCAGCAGCGCTCCGCCTGCGCCAGCGACGGGTCCCTACGTCCTCGGCACGGGCAACTCCGGGGCCGGCGCCGCGGTGCTCAACGCCTACGTCAAACGCATGATCGTCGACGGGTCTTGCCCGGGCCCGGCGAGCTCGGCATGGGACACGCCCGACAGTGCATGGTCGGCCTACTTGGTCACGGGAACGGCCACTTCGACGATCGACGACCGTCGGCGCTGCAGCGGCAGTCTGTTCGGCACGTCGTGCTCGTCGGACAACCCCTACCAAGTCACCTTGAACGGCACGAATTTCGACTGCAGCACGTGGGCGGAGAACACCGGCGCGCGCCTCGTCGTCCCGTTCCAGAATCTCGACGAGCCGATCGGCGGCAACTTCGGCACCGGCGACATCGCCCAGGTGCTACGCCTGGCGGACTGACCGCGAGCGGTAGGGCGGCGCCGCGCGCCGCCCTACCCTTCACTGCGAAACACGTAGGCTCGGAATTTCGTTCGTCCCGCCCGCCGGAGCGTTGGCGAGGAACTGCATGAGGAGCTGGACCAGCTCTTCGGGGGGAGCGACGTCGGGCTCGTCGATCGAGTCCTTCAGATGCTCGAACCGCAGCAGGTCCATCTTGCCGTAGGCCTCGCGCACCCGTGGCGTCAGCAGGCCGAGTCGCTTCAGGTTGGGGACGATTTTCGAGAACGTCATCTGCCGGAAGCCGATCATGAACGGTGTGTTCTTCGCCCATTCGACCCAGAGGTCGACGTCCCATCCCAGGCGTTCGAACACCGGCGTCATCAGCAAGCGTTCACGCAGAAGATGGGTGGCCTCGATGACGAAGTCCTCGCGCTCGCGCAGCTCGGTCGACGACATCTCCTGGGTGTAGACGTTCTGCAGCGACAGCACACCGAAGCCGACGTGGCGTGCTTCGTCTTGCATGATGCGGGAGGTGATGTCCTGGATGAGGGGTTCGCCGGCCATCATCAGCTTCATCATGCCGAACGCGGCCAGCGCGAGGCCTTCGACCATGATTTGCATTCCGAGGTAGGTGACGTCCCAGCGTGAGTCCTCGATGATGTCGTCGAGCAGGCGCTGGAGGCTGGGGTGGACCTCGTACGAGAGCCCGAGCTTCTCGGTGAGGTAGCGGTGGTAGACCTCGACGTGTCTCGCTTCGTCGGAGACCTGGTTGGCGGCGTAGAACTTCGCTTCTTCCCAGGGAGCCGTTTGCACGATCTTCGCGGTAGCGACGAGTGCGCCCTGCTCACCGTGGAGGAATTGCGACAGCATGAAGGCGTTCATGTTGAGCTGCATCTGCATGAGCTCGGCGTCGGGGAGCGGCTTGGGCGGCGCCATGACGCTGTTGACGATGGATCCGGCGCCGGCGGCGGCGCGTTCGGCCATCATTCTCTCGACGTCGACGTCGACGCTCCAATCGAGATCGCTGGCGTTCCAGGCGAGGGCCTTGCCCTTTTCGTAGAGGGCCAGCAGGTTCTGGCGGCGCAGCGCGTACTCCCAATCGAACACGGTGTCGATGGTGGCGCTGACCGCCCCGAGCGGGCCCGAGGCGGGGAGCGGCAGCGGGTTGCGTTGGGTGTACTCCATGGGATCCTCCGTTGGGCTTCAGCCGGTGCGGCTTCGTGTGGACCGGCGAGATTCGAAACCGAGATAGGGAACGAGCAGGCGGTGCAGCTCGCGTTGCAGCGCCGCGTCATCGAGCTCGCCGGCTGCGTCGGCGTCGGCGAGCAGACGCTGTTGGACGAGCGCGAAGGCGACCTGAACGGCGACGGCGATGGCCGTCGGCGGGTCGGGATGAGCGGATGCGGCGCCCATCGAGCGAAACAGGGTGACCATGCGCTGGGTGGCCTCGCCGCGGAAGCGGACCGCCTCGGCGCGGGCCTCGGGGTCCTGCGCGGCGCGCGCGAGGAAGGCCGCGAGAAGATTGCGGCGTTCGTGGGCGGTGCGCATCAGCTCGGCGAGACAGGCGGCGACGACGGTGTCGACGTCGGCATCCCGCCAGCGGTCGGTATCGGCGAGGGCGTCGAGGCGATCGAGCAGCTCTTCGAAGAAGCGCTCCTCGAGCGCGTGGAGCAGCTCGTTCTTGTCGCGGAAGCGGGCGTAGAAGCCACCGACCGAAGAGCCGGCGCGCCGGACGATCTCGGGAATCGACACATCGCCGAGGCCGCGGCGCTCGATCAGGGTCTCGGCGACGTCGAGGATGCGATACAGGGTGCGTTCACTGCGCGCCTGCTTCGGGCGGGCGACGGAACGCAGACGGCGCGGAGCTTTGGCGGCGGGTCGGCGCTTCATTTGAAATCGAATACGAATCCGATTCTGGTTCTAGCCGAGGGCCGACGCGATGTCCAGCCGGCACTGCGCCCTTGCTCAGTTGCGGGCGCTCGCCGTCACTCCGGCGATCGCATCGATGATCCGCGGCCACAGCGGCTCGGGAAGGCCATGGCCCATGCCCTCGCGCCCCAGCGTCGCAGCGCCCGGGATCGCCGGCGCGGTCGCCCGGCCGCACTCGATCGGCACCAGTGCATCGGCATCGCCGTGGATGACCAGAGCCGGCAGCCGCAGGCTCGCCAGCGCTTCGCGCCGGCCCTGCTGGGTGAGGATCGCAGCGAACTGGCGCGCCATGCCTGCCGGGTTGAAGCCGCGCTCGAACTGCTCGCGGGCACGGGCGGCGACCTCCTCGACCGGCATCGGATACGCCGGGCTGCCGATCGCCTGAAAGATGCTCAGCGCGCGCTCCACCACACCTTCGACCGTGGCGACCGGCGGCTGCATCAAGGCAGCGAGCGCTTCCGGTTGCGGCGGCGGCAGGTCGCGGTCGCCGGTGGTCGACATGATCGACGTCAGGCTGCGCACACGCGTCGGGCGCTCCAGAGCCATCGTCTGCGCGACCATGCCTCCCATCGACACGCCGCATACGTGCGCACTGTCGATGCCGAGTGCGCTGAGGAGACCGAAGCCGTCCTCGGCCATGTCGGTCAGCGCGTACGGCGCCCGCGCCTCTTCCCCCTGGAAGACCTTGCCGATCAACGTCGGGATGTCCGGCACTCCGAGGTCTTCGAGGTAGGTCGACTTGCCGATGTCGCGATTGTCGAAGCGAATCACGAAGTGGCCACGCGCCGCGAGCGCTTCGCAGAAGGCTTCACGCCAGAGAATCATCTGCGAGCCCAACCCCATGATCAGCAGCAGGGGCTCGGCGTCCTCGCTCCCGAACGTATCGTACTCGATCTCGATTCCGTTGCTCTTCACCCTGGGCATGACCGGCATTCATGTTCCATCGGCGCGCCGCAGGTCAAGGAAAGGAGCCGACTCCGTCTCAACGATGAATGGACGGATCGCTCTGCGTCACGCGCGTTCGAACCGTGTACACGCTGTCCCCGGAGAGCACGCCGCCGCGGCCGAACAAACGGCCGCCCTGCCAGTTCGACAGGCCGAGCTCGGGACGGCACAGCGCATACTGGCCGTCGACCCAACGCGTGAAGCCATTGCCGACGAAGGGCGCATTCACCGCCGCGTAGAACCGCTCGTGCTCCTCGGCATCGGCGCTGACCAAACTCGCCACGAACTGCGGGCTGTAGCGATTGAACAGGTCGACCGCGGCGGTGACGCTGTCGACGATCTTGAGCGTGACCTCCGGCGATTCCTCCCACTCCCACTCGCGGCCGAGGTCGGACTCGTCCAGCAACTCCGCTTGTGCCTCGACGACGTCGCCGTCCGCGCGGCGGATCGACACGTTGCGTTCGAACGGCGCGGCGGGGACGTGCGCCTCGTCACCGCGCACCACGTGTAGCTTGAATGCCTGGCCGCGGCGTTGCGCCGATTCCTCGAGGGCCGTGAGAAAGACGGGGACCAACTCGTCCGCGCGCCGACGCGGCAGGCAGCAGACGTTGAGCGTATTGCAGACCTTGCGATCGAGAGACCCGACCACCGCCGCCGCGAGCGCGTCCGCCGAGGCGCTCTCCCCCGCGACGATCCAGGCGCCGCCGGTGCCGTGCAGGCTCACCGCAACCCCCGCCTGGCGCGCCAGCGCCCCGCGCGTCGCCACGGCGGCGCCCGACCCACGCGCCACGGCGCGCGCCAGGCGCGCATCCGAGAACCGCGCCCCGCCGGCCGCGTGGGCGGGGCTGTCGACGAGTGCGACCGAACCGGCGGGCAATCCCGCCTCTTCCAGCGACGGGAGCAACGCTCCGTCCATGATGGCGCGCGCCGTTCCGAGCGCGTCGCGACCGATGCGGAACACGACGGTGTTGCCGCCGCGCAGCACGCCGGTGGCATCGGCGAGGACGTTGGGGCGACCCTCGAACACGAAGCCGACTATGCCGAGCTCGGCGGCGACGAGATCGACGCGCCAACCCGGGTGCTCGACGGTCTCGATCAACTGCCCACGCCGGCTCGGCGCCGCGATCCAGCCCCGCAGGCCTTCGATCATGCCGTCTCGCAGCTTGGCGTCGGCGACCAGACGTGTCGTCGAGCGGCCGCGCTGCCGCGCCGCGGCGACGTCGCGCTCGTCGGCAAGGGCGGTCTCCGCCCACACGGCTTAGTCGGCGACCCGCGCGGCGACGCCTTCGTACAACGCCGAGATCGCATCGTCCCGCACCCCGCCCATGCGCCGGAACGCCTGTTCGGCCGCGGTGACCGCCCGGTCGGCGACGGCGCGCTCTGCGGCGGGTACGTGCAGCAGCTCACCGGTCGCCGCGACGACCATCAAGGCATCGCCGGGAGCGAAGCGCTCGGCGACGGCGGCCGGGACACGGAGCACACGGTCGCCACCGTAGACGATCTCCATTCCCGCACGCACTTGCGTCAGCTGGCTGCTCTGGCTCATGCAACGACACAGCCGATCCCCATTGCCGATGTCAAGGAGCGCTCGGCAGCCCGCAGCTTCTCCGTTCGATTCCGGCGAACCGACGGGGACCGTCCCCATGGTTCGCTAGTACCCTCCGGGCCGCTAGGCGCCCATGGGGGCTGTCCCGGTCTTGCCCCGGCGAAGATCAGAATGAGGCACGACCCGCCACCCTGGACCACTGCGGTGGCGTGCACTAAGTCGAATCGGCGAACCATGAACCAATCCCCGAAGCGCATCGTCGTCCGTCAGGTCAATTGGCTGGGCGACGTGGTGATGAGCCAGCCGGCGCTGCGCGCCTTGCGCGCCGCCTATCCGGACGCGCGGTTGGCGATTCTGATCCGTGCCGAGCTCGCTTCGTTCTTCGCCGGTGCGGCCTGGGTCGATGAGGTGATCGGATACCGCATCCGCCCCGGCTGGAGGGGCGTGGGCGATCAGGTCCGACTGGTGACGCGCTTGCGCCGTGACGCCTACGATCTGGGAGTGCTCTTCCCCGACAGCTTCCAAAGCGCCCTGTGGTTTGCGGCAGCGGGCATTCCGCAACGGGTGGGCTACGCACGTGATGCTCGGAGGCCGCTGCTGACGGTGGGCGTCGCTCGCGGGCATGGGGCGCTGCAGGGCCATCAGGTGCACTATCGACTGCAGCTGTTGCGCGAAGCGCCCGACATCGAGGGTACCGCCGACGACTTCTCGATCGACGTCGATGCCGGACGTCGTACGGCGATGGAGAGTTGGCTGTCCGCGCGGCGTCGCCGCGCCGGCGGAGCGCTCGTGGCGCTCGCTGCGGGAGCGGCCTACGGCCCCGCCAAGCAGTGGCCGATCGAGCACTTTGCCGCGCTCGTCGACCGGTTGGCCGACGAACGCGGGGCGGAATGCGTGGTCGTCGGCAGCCCCGGGGAGCGCGCCATGGCCGAGCAGGTGGCGGCGGCGGCGCGCCATGGGGCGATCGTCGCCGCCGGCGAAACCGACGTCGGCTCTCTGGTCGCACTGCTGTCGCTCTGTTCCGCCTTCGTCGGCAACGACTCGGGCGCCATGCACGTCGCCGGCGCCCTGGGGCTTCCGACGATCGGGATCTTCGGTTCGACCCGGCCCGGCCGCACGGCACCGCTCGGCCCGCGGGCGCGGGTCGTGTACCACGGCATCGACTGCAGCCCCTGCCTCGACCGCACCTGTCGCTTCGGTCACTACCGCTGCCTGCGCGACGTCGCCCCGGGCGAAGTTGCAGCCGCCTTGGATGCGGCAATGTCCTCCTGACCGAGCCCGCGCGTCGCCCAGCGAACCGCAAGTGTGCTAGGCAGATCCTTCGGGTCAGCGATGCGATGCAACCAAGTTCTCCCAGAGCCCGCTCGAGCGTCCGGCCGACGAACGTACGCAACCTGAGCGCGCCGCTCCTGGGTGCCCTGGCCCGTCGCGAAGCCCCGTGGATCATCGTCGCCGCCGCCGTCGTGC
>CALJUJ010000692.1 GCA_937975525.1 uncultured bacterium | reverse complement strand
ACCTTGCGCCGAAGCCTGACGCAGAAGCGCGACTCGCCGTCGTACGCCCGCGTGGCGTCGAGAACGCGGATCACGTGTTCGGCAACTTGTTCCAGCGGCTCTACCACGGAACGCGGCGCGCGGGAGATCTCGACGCCGAGCTCGGTGCTGAGCTCGAAGACAGCGCGGCACGTCTCGAGGAAGCGCTGCAGCTCCTCCTCGACTACGTCGCGCCCTTTCCACCTTCGCTCGAGCGCGTGATGGCGACGGAGATCGCCACGAGCCTGGCGCAGCGCCTCGGCGCGGGCGTGACCAGCACAGCCGCCGCTGCCGACCTCCGCGTCGCCGTCGACCCCGGGCGCATGGCGCGCGCGTTCGATCTGATGGCGACCCAGCTGCCCGAGGGGCAGGGCGCGCGCGGCGTCGCCGTCGAGCCCGGGCAGGAGGACGTCGTGCTGGTCGTCGCGGTGGGCGCCGGCGTGCGCACCGCGGCCTCGTCGATCGCCGAGTTGCGCTGGGCGGTGGCGAGCAAGCTGATCGAGCTCCATGGGGGCGTGCTGAGCGTCGCGGCGGGCGCCGACGGAGAGGGAACGTGGCGAGTATCGCTGCCGCGCATACGTTGAGCGAGGCACCGTCGGCGCCGGCGCGGATTCTCGTCGTCGACGACGATCCGTTGATCCGGCGCGAGCTCGGCTCGCTGTTCCAGTCGCACGCCTACGCCGTCGAGGTCGCCGCCGACGTCGACGAGGCCGTCGACCGGCTCGAGCGATCGGAGTTCGCGCTCGCGGTGGTCGATCTACGCATGCCCGGGCGTGACGGCATCACGCTCACCGTGGAGATCCGCGAGCGTTGGCCCGACGTCGACGTGATCATGATCACCGGCCACGGCAGCATCAAAGACGCGGTGGCGGCGATGAGCCACGGTGCATGCGACTTTCTGACCAAGCCGTTCCAGTCGGCCGAGTTGCTCAAGGCGACGCAGAAGGCGCTCGAGCGCCAGCGTCTGCTGCGCGACAACGCGTCGTTGCGCGACGCCAACGAGTATCTCCGCCGCGAGCTGTCGGAGCGGCACAGCTTCGCCAACATGGTGAGCTGCAGCCCGGTGATGCGCGACGTCTTCGCGACGATCGAGATGCTCGCGGCGAGTGACGCGACCGTCGTGATCGTCGGCGAGTCGGGCACGGGCAAGGAGCTGGCGGCGCGGGCGATCCACTTCCAG
Organism: uncultured bacterium; assembly: GCA_937975525.1. Taxonomy (GTDB): domain Bacteria; phylum Desulfobacterota; class Binatia; order HRBIN30; family HRBIN30; genus CALJUJ01. The sequence continues at coordinate 6,542 of CALJUJ010000692.1, read as the reverse complement.
GGCAAGCGCCGGGAAGGTCGGTTCGTCGCGATCAACTGCGCGGCGATGCCCGAGGCGCTGCTCGAGAGCGAGTTGTTCGGCTACGAGCGCGGCGCCTTCACCGGTGCGGTGCACGACCGGGTCGGCAAGATCGAGCTCGCCAACGGCGGAACCCTCTTCCTCGACGAGGTCGAGAGCATCCCGATCAACATGCAGGCCAAGCTGCTGCGGGTCCTCGAAGAGCGCGCGATCGAGCGCCTCGGCAGCAACCGCCGTATCCCCGTCGACATGCGCGTCGTCGCGGCGACCAACCAGCGGCTCGAGGAGGTCGTCGCCGCCGGGCAGATGCGCGAGGACTTCTACTACCGCATCAACGTGGTGCCGATCGAGCTGCCGCCGCTGCGCGAGCGGATCGCCGACATCGGCGTGCTCGCCGAGGACTTTCTCGGGCGCAATACGATGGCTCGCGAGAAAGGCGTCGTCCGTCTCGGGCACGAGGCGCTCGCCAAGATGAGCTCCTACCGATGGCCGGGCAACATCCGCGAGCTGCGCAACGTCCTCGAGCGGGCGGTGCTGCGTACCCGCGGCGAGGCGATCGAGGACGTCGACGTCGGCCCGGCTGCTCCGGCCGAGGGTGCGGCCGCCGAGCCGACGTCGGTCGCGGGGCCGCTGCGCGACTACCTGAAGGCGGCGGAACGGCGCTATCTGGAGGCACTGCTCGAGCGCCACGGCGGCAGCATCGCGCCGGCGGCACGCACGGCCGAAGTCGACCAGGCGACGATGCATCGCAAGATCCGCAGTCACGGAATCCGCGCACGCGAGTACCGCGACCGTGCACGGCGGGGCGGCCGCGACGGTGGTCCGGCATGAAGGCCGACCGCGACCGCCGGTCGCGCACTCTCAATGAGGTGGTGAATGTACACTGAGTTCTATCAGATGACGGAGCGCCCGTTCAACGTGACGCCCGATCCCAAGTTTCTCTACCTGAATGCTCGGTATCGTGAAGCGATCGCTTCGCTGAATTACGGCATCACCCAGCGCAAGGGCTTCATCACTCTCATCGGCGAGGCCGGCACCGGTAAGACCACGCTCCTCAAGCGGCTGCTGGAAGATCTCGACCCGAAGACCAAGACCGTCTTCATCTTCAACACCAACGTCACGTTCGAAGAGATCCTCGAGTACATCTTCGCCGAGTTCGATCTCGCGGTGCACAACGGCAAGAAGCTGTACATGCTGCAGCGCCTCAACACGTTCCTGCTCGAGGAGCTGCGCAACGGCGGCAACGTCGCGCTGCTCATCGACGAAGCTCAGGATCTCGAGTTCTCGGTGCTCGAAGACCTCCGCCTGCTGTCCAATCTGGAGACCGCCAAGGAGAAGATCCTGCAGATCGTGCTTTCGGGCCAGCCCGAGCTCGGACAGAAGCTCAGCAACCCGATTCTGCGCCAGCTGCGCCAACGCATCAGCATCAACTGTCGCCTGCTTCCCCTGTCCCGGGAAGAGATCACCGAGTACCTCCAGTTCCGCCTGCAGGCCGCCGGCTGTCCCGACCTCAAGCTCTTCTCCCGCGACGCCGAGGACCGCATCTACCACTTCTCCCGCGGTGTCCCGCGCCTCGTGAACGTCGTCTGCGACAACGCGCTGGTGATCGGTTACGCCCTCGGCAAGAAGCGGATCGGTGCCGACATCATCGACGAAGCCGCCGCCGACCTGCTGCCCGTCGAGGTCTCCGAGCCGGAGTCCCCCGAACCGCCATCCGTCGCTACCACGCCCGCGGCGGCGACGCGTCGCGACGATGGCTGGCGGCAGAGTTTCGCCGTCGGTGCCCTGGTTCTCGTGGCTTTGGCCATCGGCCTGTTCTCCGTGTTCCGCAGCAGCGCACCGCCGCCGAAGCCGGCCGAAGAATCGCCGCAGGTGGCGGCGGCCGCCGGTCTCGACGTGATCCAACCGGGCGGCGAGATCGAAGGCGAAGCCACCGCGGGCCTCTCTGATCTCGGCGTGCCGCCGGTTCCTGCGCCGACCCTGGCCCTGCGCGATCCCCGGCTCGATCTCGCGGCGCCGCAACCGCCGGCACCAGCCGTCGCCGAGCCCGCGCCGGTCGCGCCTGCGGTGCCCGACGTCGCTCCGGCTCCGAAGGAAAGACCCGGGCGGACGATCGACGTCGACAACGAAGCGCCCGCGCCGATCGCCGCGGCGCCGGAGAGGGTCGCCCCGGCAGCGCCAGCTCCGCCGCCCGCGCCCGAGCCGGCTCAGCAAACCGCCCGCGCTCGCGCTCCTGAACCCGAGCCCGAGCCCGAGATCATCGAGCCCGAGCCGGCGCCCGTGGCCGAGCCCGAGCCGCCGCGCGGCACGCCCCGCCTCGACGGCGTTCCCTTCGCCCGCATCAAGGTGCGGCCGGGCGACTCGATCTCGGCGATCGCCCTGCGCAAGTACGGCCAGGCGACGCCTACGGTCCTCGACCTGCTCAAGCTGGCCAATCCGCAGATCCGCGACATCGACCTGATCGTCGTCGGCCAGACGGTGCGCCTGCCGCAGCTCAGCGACAGCTTCCCGATCATCAACGATGGCTCCGGACGGTACTCCCTGCTGGTGTTCTCGACGGGCGAGTCGTGGCGCGCGACGTCGCTGCGCAACGCGCTGCGCAGCAACGGCTTCGAAGCCTCCGTCGGCCGCAGCTCCCTTGGGCGCGGCCTGTCGGGGTGCGGCAGCCGCAGCGAAGTCGCTGCCGTCGGCCGTTCCGTCCAGAAGCTGTTTCGCGAGAATGGTCAGGTCGCTCAGTTGACCCAGTGAGCGAATCCGGCAGACTCCGCCGCGGCGCGCGCCGCGGCCGTGGGGTCGACGTGCTGCGGTGGCCATGACAGGAAGGGCCAGAGCATGGCCGGCGCCCACCCCCGGGCACGGGCGCGCCCGGTCGCGGCCCCGGACGAGACGACGGTCCGCGGTCCGCGCCGACGGGGGCAACACCTGACGTCGGTCGTCGCCGGCGACGGGAGGCAGGAGGGAATACGATCGTGAAGGCAATCCATACGACGTTGCGTGCGGCCGTCGGCGGTGCCATCGGCGGCTCCCTGGTCGGACTCGCGGAGGCCATCCTCGTGGTCACCACGGGTGCTCCGGAGGAGCTGTGGCTCTTTCCCTTCGCCATCGTCAGCTACGGCGCCTTCGGCCTCGCCGCAGGGCTGGGGCTGGGCCTTGCCTATGCGATCGCTGCCGGGCTCGACTGGAGCGACGCGCTGCCGGATCCCATGGCGGTGTCGGCGGCGGCGGCGTTTGCGCCGCTCGCCTTCGCCATCGGCCGCTACCACGTCGTCCAGCGTGTCTTCCAGGAAGGCATTGCGATCGGCTCGCCGCGCGGTGCCGCCGTCCATGTCGGCCTGCTCGCGGCGGCGGTCGTCCTCGCGCTGGTGCTTTCTTTCGCCGTGCGCGCGGTCGGTCGCTACCGGTCGGGCGCGCCGGTCTTGGCGGCGGGCTGGGTCGTGGTGCTGTTGGCTGCGGTGGCTGTCGCTTCCGTTCACGGAGGTCCGGAGGCGAAAGCCGTGCAGCGCCATGCCGACCCGGCGCTGGCAGGGCGGCCGAACGTCGTCCTCTTCGTCCTCGACACGCTGCGGGTCGACGCGATCGAGCGCCATCGGACGAGTGGCGAGGGCGGCGTCGCTCGCCTCGCGCGCGACGGCGTTCGCTTCTCGAACGCGCACGCGCCGTCGAGCTGGACACGCCCGTCGATGGCGAGCCTGTTCACGTCGCTCTATCCGTCGCAGCACGGCGCGACGCAGGACGAGGTGCCGCTGCCCGTCCACCTGGCGACCGAGCCGCCGGGGCCCGGCGGTGCGGGCTCACGGGCCGGCGGCTTCACGACCAACATCAATCTCGCGCCGATCTTCAACCTCCAACAAGGATTCTCGGAATACGCCTACCTCGAGCCCAGCTTCTACTTCGGCGCCACCGACTCGGCGACGCGCCTGGCGATCTACAAAGGGCTCCGCGTCGTGCGCGAGCTGCTGTTCCGCGATCGGATCTACTTCCAGAACTACTACCAGGACGCGCAGGTCGTCGGCGACGCCGTCACCTCCTGGCTCGACCAGAATCCGCCCGAGCCGTTCTTCCTCTTGGTCCACTACATGGACCCGCACGACCCGTATTTCGAAATGCCATACAACGGCCGCGGTGTCGCCCGCGTCACCGACCAGAACCCCGATCCGAGTCACGCCGAGGCGTACCACGAGCTCTACGGAGAAGGCGTCGCCTATGTGGAATCGGAGCTCGGCGCGCTCATCGACGAGCTGGCGGCGCGCGGCTTCTACGAGAACAGCGTGATCGCGGTGACGTCGGACCACGGCGAAGAGTTCCAGGAGCACGGCGGCTGGTGGCACGGCACCACGCTGTACCAGGAGCAGTTGCACGTGCCGTTGGTGATCAAGCCGGCGGGCCCCGGCGGGGCGGGGCGCGTCGATGACCGCATCGCCGAGCTCGTCGACGTCGCGCCGACGTTCCTGGCGGCAGCCGGCATCGAAGCGCCGCGCGCATTCGTCGGTAGCGATCTGTTCGCGGGGGGCGATCTCGGCGTCGCCTTCGCGGAAACCGACCACGAGGGCAACCGAGTCGTGGCGCTGCGCGACGGCGACTGGAAGATCATCGTCGCCAACCCGGACAATCCCCGCGGACTGGAGCCCGTCGAGGTTTACGACCTGGCGACGGATCCGGGCGAGACCCGCAACCTCGCGGCGACCGACCCGGCCCGGGTGCAGGCGCTCACCCGGCGTCTCGGCGAGGTGCGGGCCGGCTTGCGGCAGCGGTGAAGCGGGCGGTCGCGCATGCTGGTGATCGGACTCGACGGCGCGACCTGGGATCTGCTCGACCCATGGATCCGGGCTGGCCGCCTGCCGCGCTTGGCGACGCTGCGCAAGCAGGCCGTTTGGGGGCCGCTGCAATCGACGGTTCCGCCGGTCACGTTTCCCGCGTGGACGACGTTCGCGACGGGCGTGAACCCGGGCAAGCACGGGATCTTCGACTTCACCCGCAAGGTTCCGGGCACGTACGCGGTGCGGTTTCTCAATTCCACCTACCGCAAGGCGCCCACCGTGTGGCGTCGACTCAGCGATGCCGGCCAGCGAGTGTGCATCGTCGGCATTCCCGGCAGCTATCCTCCCGAGCCGGTGAACGGCTGCATGATCAGCGGCTTCGACACGCCGGTGACGACGCGGGCGGACCGTTCCTTCGTGCATCCGCGCGCGTGGGCCGGCGAGCTGCTCGCCGACGGTGGCTTCCCCTTCGCCGACTTCCAGGAGTTTCGCGTCGGGCCGGGCTGGTATCGCGAGGCGCTGGCGCGCTTGCTGCGCGGCATCGAAACCAAGACCCGGCTCGGCGAGCGCTTGCTCGAGCGCGGGCCTTGGGACTGCTTCCTGCTGTTGTTCGGTGAATCGGATACGGTCTCGCACCACTTCTGGCACGCCCACGACCCGGCGTCGCCACGCTACGACCCGGCCCTCGTCGACGAGGTGGCCGACGCCGTGCTGCGCGTCTACGAAGCGCTCGACGCGGCTTTGGGGCGGCTGCTGGACCGCGCCGGGGACGACGACGTGATGATCGCGTCGGACCATGGCTTCGGCGGCGTCGGGCGCAAGACCCTCTACCTGAATCGTTGGCTCGAGTCGGCGGGGTGGCAGGTCCGCGGCGACGGCGCACCCGCGGCGGGCCTCGCGGCGCGGGTGAAGCGTCTAGCCCTCGAACGCACGCCGGCGGCGTGGCAGGCGAGCCTGTTCCGCATCGGTGGCGGGCGGATCGCCAGCCGTCTGGAGTCGGCGGCGCGGTTTGCAGGCATCGACTGGGCGCGGACGGGCGCGTTCTCCGAGGACTTGAACTATTTCCCCAACGTCTGGATCAACCTTCGCGGCCGCGAGCCCGCCGGGATCGTGGCGCCGGAAGACTACGAGCGCGTGCGCACCGAGTTGATCGAGGCGTTGCAGGGCTGGCGCGATCCGGCGAGCGGCGCGCCGGTGGTGCAGCGTGCCTGGCGCCGCGAGGAGATCTACCACGGGCCTTGTGTCGAGCTGGCACCCGACGTGGTCATCGAGCTCGCACTCGACGAGGGTTATGCGTATGCGTGCGGCCCGTCGCCATCGGTGGCGCGCGGTACGGTCGTGCGGGAAGTCGAAGGAGCGGGCGGTGGCAAGCTCCATGGCCTGAGCGGCAGCCACCGTCCCGAGGGTATGTTCCTCCTGCGTGCTCGGGGCATCGCGCCCGAGCCATGGCGGACGGCGCAGATCGCGGACATGGGGGCGACGATCCTCGCCCAGCTCGGTGTCGAGGTGCCGGCGGATCTGGATGGCCGGCCGCTCGGCGGAGGGCGAATCGGCACCGGGTCGAGCGCCACCGCGACCGGCGTCGAGGATGCGTATAGCGATGCGGAGGAGCGCGAGATCGAGCAGCGGCTCGGCGCGCTCGGATATCGGTCGTGAGCAGCGTCGCGCCGCGCCGACTTGCGGTCGTCGCCGCGTGGGCCTTCGCGGCTCCGCGTGGCCCCCAGGCGCTGGAGCGCGGCGTCGCCCAAGCGTTGGCGTGAGCGGGAA
>CALJUJ010000691.1 GCA_937975525.1 uncultured bacterium | reverse complement strand
GGTCGCCCCGCATCGTCGAGCTCGCCACGCTCGAGGTTGGCGAGGATCTGCTTGGCGCGAGCGATGACCTCCGCGGGTACGCCGGCGAGCTGCGCGACCTGGATGCCGTAGCTCTGGCTCGCGGGCCCGGCAACGATGCGGCGCAGAAAGACGACCTCGCCCTTCCACTCGCGCACGGCGACGGAGTGGTTGGCGACGCGGTCGAGCGTGCGCGCGAGGTCGGTGAGCTCGTGGTAGTGCGTCGCGAACAGCACCAGCGGCCGCAGCGGCGTGGCGTGCAAGTGCTCGGCGACGGCCCACGCGATCGAGATACCGTCGAAGGTGCTCGTACCGCGGCCGATCTCGTCGAGGATGACGAGGCTGCGATTCGTCAGGTGGCGCAGGATGCCGGCGGTCTCCTTCATCTCGACCATGAACGTCGACTCGCCGCCGGCGAGGTTGTCGGACGCGCCGACGCGCGTGAACAGGCGATCGATCATGCCGATCTCGGCTTCGCTCGCGGGAACGAAGCTGCCGATCTGGGCCATGAGGGCGATCAGCGCGACCTGGCGCAGGTAGGTCGACTTGCCGGCCATGTTCGGACCGGTGATCGTCAGGATCTGCTCCGCATCGGGATCGAGCACGCAGTCGTTGGGGACGAAGCCCCCGCGGCCGGCCATTCGCTCCACTACGGGATGGCGCCCTTCGCGGAGCACGATGCGTCGGTCGCGCGTGAGGCGCGGCCGCACGTAGCGGTTCTTCTCGGCGGTGGTGGCGAGGCTGGTGAAGACGTCGAGGCGGGCGAGAGCCGCCGCGGTGCGGTTCAGCCGCGCCTGCTGCGCGGCGACGGTGGCGACGAGATCCTCGAAGATCTGTTGCTCGAGCGCGTGCAGGCGCTCCTCTGCGCCGACCACCTTGGCTTCGTACTCCTGCAGCTCGGCGGTGACGAAGCGCTCGGCGTTGGCCGTGGTCTGCTTGCGCCGGTAGTCGTCGGGCACCAGATGGAGATTCGGCTTGGTGACCTCGATGTAGTAGCCGAACACCTTGTTGTAGCGAACCTTGAGGGATTGGATGCCGGTGCGGGCACGCTCGTGTGCCTCGAGCTTGCCGATCGTGTCCTTGCCGCTGCGCGACAACCCGCGCAGCTCGTCGACCGTCGCATCGAAGCCGCCGCGGATCACGCCGCCCTTGGCGATGGTCGCCGGCGGCTCGTCGACGAGCGTACGCGCGATCACCTCGGCGACGTCGGGCATCGGGTCGAGAGCCGCGGCACAAGCGCGCAGCTCCTCGTCTTCGACGCCCTCGAGGTGGCCGCACAAAGCCGCGACGTGGCCGAGGGTGACCGCCAGGTGATCGAGGTCGCGCGGCTGAACGCGGCCCGCGGCGAGGCGGCTGGTCAGGCGCTCGAGGTCGCCGATGGCCCCCAGGTCGTCGGCGATCCGGCCGCGGCCGACGAGATCGTCCCGCAGACACTCGACGGCGTCGAGGCGTCGGCCGATCGCCGCCAGGTCGGCGAGTGGGGCGAGGATCCACTCACGTAGCAGGCGGCCTCCCATGGCGGTGCGGGTTTCGTCGAGCACCCATGCGAGCGAGCCTCGCCGTTCGCCGCGGCTGGTCGCGAGCAGCTCGAGATTGCGGCGCGTCGCCTCGTCGAGATGCAGCCGATCCGATCGTCCCTGCACGGCCGGCGCACGCAGGTGGGCGAGACTCGCGCGGTGCGTGCGCCGCAGGTAGGCGAGCGCGGCGCCGACGGCGCGCAGTCCTTCCGCGGGAAGCGTGGCGGGCTCGACGTCGGCGTGCGCCTCCGCCAGCCACTCGACGGCGGCGGCGGCGCAATAGGACTCGCCGTCGACGACGCTCACCAGGAGGTCGGGAAGGGCCGTGCGGACGTCCTCGGCGACGGCGTCGTCGCTACCGACGAGAATCTCGCGCGGCCCGAGGCGGCCCAGCTCGTCGACGAGAGCGCCGCGATCCGCGACCCGGACGATCCGCAGCTCGCCGGTGGAGAGATCGACGGCGGCCAGGCCGATCGCGTCGCCGCCGACGACGGCCGTGAGGAAGTTCGGTGCATTGGGATCGAGGCACTCCTCCTCGGTGACGGTGCCCGGGGTGACGACGCGAACGATCGCACGTTCGACGAGACCCTTGGCCTCGGCCGCGTCCTGCACCTGATCGCAGATCGCAACCTTCAAGCCCGCCGCCAGCAACTTGCGGATGTACGGCTGGACGGAATGATAGGGAACGCCACACATCGGGATCGGCGCCTCGCCCTTCTTGCTGCGGCTGGTGAGCGCGACGTCGAGGATGGGCGCCGCCTGCTCGGCGTCCTCGAAGAACATCTCGTAGAAGTCGCCGAGGCGGAAGAAGAGAATGGCGTCCGGGTTCTCCTGCTTGGCGCGCAGGTACTGCTCCATCATCGGCGTGATCTTGGGCGTGATCTTCGCGCGATGGGCCGTCGGCGGCAGGTCCGGAAAGAGAGTCGCCTCGGCGCGGGGCATGGCCGGCGATTCTGGCACCCACCCGACGGGGGGGCAAACGCAGGTTGCCCGGAGCGGCGGACCTTGCTCCGCCGGCAGCGCCTGCCTACACCGGGGGGACCGACCGCCCATGACGACCCAGGCAAGGACGACCCAGGCAAGCAATCCCCGCTGGACCCGACACGCCGGCAACGTGCTGACGCTTCTGCGCTTGCTCCTCGTGCCGGTCTTCGTCTGGGGCGTCGGCAGCGCCACCGCGTTGCACGGATGGATCGCCGCGGTGGCGTTCGTAGCGGCGGCGGCGAGCGACGTATACGACGGGCGCCTCGCGCGGCGCTTCGGCCAGGCGAGCGACGCAGGTCGCTTCCTCGACCATTTCGCCGACATCGCCTTCCTGCTGTGCGGCTATGGAGCCTTCGTCGCTCGCGGCGAGGCGCCCTGGTGGGTGCCGGCGGCAATCGCTCTCGCCTTCGGCACCTACGTCGTCGACTCGTGGTTGCGCTCGCAGCCGGCGCAGCCGAGCTTGATCGGCAGCCGCCTCGGCCACTGGGGCGGCGTCGCCAACTACTTACTGCTCGGCGTCCTCACCTTCAACGCAGCCGCCGAGATCAGGCTGCTTCCCGCCGCCTGGGTGGCGGCTCTGCTCGCGCTCGTACCGGTCTACTCGGCAGCTGCGGTGGCGGCACGGCTGATGTCGGCGCGAACAGCAGGGCGCTGAACCGCTGCGGATCGTCGAGCCGGCGCACCCGCACGAAGGCCGCCTCGGCCTCGGGAAAGCGACGGCGCAGGTACGTCAACCACTGCTTCATGCGCCCCGGCCGCGCGGCAGGCGGCACTCGCTCGCACACGCTCGCCCAGTAGACACGCAGCATCGACAGCACGGCCGACCAGGTCGTCACCGTAGTGCCGCCGGCGATCGCCGCGGCCAAGCCGGGATCGCTGACGAGACCGCGGCCGAGCATCAACGCGTCGCAGCCGGTCACGGCGCGACAGCGCCAAGCGTCGGCGACCGTCCACACCTCGCCGTTGGCGACGACCGGGATGGCGACCGCGGCACGAATCGCGGCGATCCGCTCCCAGTAGGCCGGCGGCCGGTAGCCGTCGACCTGGGTGCGGGCGTGAACGACGACCTCGGCGGCGCCGGCCGCGGCGATCGCCTGCGCGCATTCGAGCGTGCGCAGCGCATCGCGGTAGCCCAGGCGCATCTTCGCCGAGACGGGAAGCGCGCGGGGAACCGCGCGCCGGACGGCGGCGACGATCGCGCCGACGAGCTCGGGCTCGTCGAGCAGCACCGCTCCGCCGCGGTGCCGATTGACGGTCTTCGCCGGGCAGCCGAAGTTGAGGTCGACGCCCTCCGCCCCGAGCGCCGCCAACTTCGCCGCGTTGTCCGCCAGACACGCGGCATCGGAGCCCATGAGCTGAGGCCGGACCGGTACCCCGGAGGGGGTTCGGCTGCCGCGGAGCAACTCGGGGACGACCTTCAGGAAGACGCGGTCGGGCAACAGCGTTCCGGAAACGCGCACGAACTCGGCAACGCAGCGATCGACGCCGCCGTTGCGCGTGAGCAGGTCGCGCATGACGTCGTCGACGAGACCTTCCATCGGTGCGAGGAGAATCTTCATGGCCCGGGGGTACGGCGTCGTCTCAGTCGTGCTCCGCCGCGGCAGCGGCGAGCAGGCGTAGGGTCTCGCGGGCGGCATCCTCGGCGACGACGGCGATCGCGAAGCCGACGTGAACGAGCACGTAGTCGCCCTCGCGTGCCGCGGGCGTGAAGGCGAGATTCACCTCACGCTGGACGCCGCCGAAATCGACCTGTGCGGAGCGGAAGGCGCCCTCGCCTTCCACGCATTCGACGCGGCCGGGAACCGCCAGACACATGCAACGACCCTCCGCGGGAGTACCCGCTGCTCATGCATACCGGCACCAACGCCGAGGGGCAACGCAGCTCAGAAGTAGCGTGCGATCTGCAGCTGGACGAAGTCGTCGTCGACGATCGAATGAAAGAAGCTGTCGCTGGGGAAGCCATCGAACCAGCGCACGTCGAGCGACAGCTTGAAGCGGTCGCCGAGGCGCCGCGATGCCTCGACCGTCCAGAAGCGACTGCCGTCCTTCACGTCGACGATCGCGCCGGCGAGCAGCTCGGTGCTCTGGACGTCGTTGCGGGTCCAGCGGAAGCCGGCGAAGACGTCGTGCTCGAAAGGGCTCGGCGGCGCCTCGATCGCGAGTCGCGGGTCGGCGCGCAGCGCCGCGGCCGGAACGCCTCCGGGCGGCAGCTCCGCGAAGCTCGGCACATCCGGCGCCGCGAAGCTGTCGTAGAGGAACTCGGAGAGAACGCCGAGGTCGCCCTCGGTGCCGAGGACGGCGTAGAACGTGTACTCGACGCCGGCGGCGGCGGCGGCGCGGTAGGATCCCTGCCCCGCGCGGCCGATCGCCTCCAGCTTCCACAGCGCGTTGTCGCCGGTGTACTGAACGTCGACACCGGTTTGATTCACGAGGTCGTACAGCGGAGCGAGGCGAAGGCGCGTGATCGCGTCGGCGGCGGTCACCGGAGCATCGCCGTCGACGCGAACGCGAAAGCGTGGATCGCGTCCCGTTCCGTAGAAGTGCGAGATGCCGACGTCCCACTGGTCGAACATCATCGACCAGCGCCCGGCGAAGTCGACATGCCCCTGGCCCCAATTCGCCTCGTACCCAACGTCGTCGTCGTCGATGACGAGGGAGGGGCGCAGGCGGCCGCGGCGGCCGGGGAAGGTGCGCTCGCGAAAGCCGGGCAGCACGAACAGCTGCAGGGTCCCGGCATCCGGCAGCCAGGTCAGCTGCAGCATGGGTTGGCCGAGCTTGTCCTCGCCGTCGACGTCCTCGACCGCATCGTCCTGGTTGATCACGTCGACGAGGTGGATCGACTCGGTCACGCCCCAGAACACCTTGCCGATGCCGGCACGCAGCTCCCAGCCGCTGCCCACGAAGAGGTAGCGCAGCTCGCGGATGTCGGCATGCGTGCGCCGGCCGTCGTCCGAGTCGCCGCGCACGAAAGGCGTGAAGAGAATCGACTGATCGCCATCGTCCCACTCGCCGTACCACTCGGGTTCGGCGAAGACGCTGACCGAGAAGTTGTCGGCCTCCTGGCCCGGGAACGCCGGATCGCCGGCGAAGGCCCGCATCTCGAATCCGAGGGAGCCGCTCAGCTCGCCCGGGAGGCGGGCCACCAGACCCTCGTCGCCGCGCGCGGGGAGCGCCATGAGGAGAAGCGCCAGCAGGCCGGCGACGCGGGGAGCCGCGAGCGTGCTCACCGGATGCGCTTCAGACTGTTCTTGGTGAAATCGTCGGCGTCGAGGCCGGTGCGAAAAGCGTAGTCGTCCCAGGTCAGGCGCGTCGTCTTACCGGTCTGCGCATTGACCATGTAGAGGTCGTGCGCGCGCCAGAACTGGTCGAGGTACTGGCGGTAGGCCGACAGCGTCAGCGTCTTCAGGAGCGCGTTCTTGCGATCGTAGAACTCGAGCTTCTGCACGCGATATTCCTGTTGATCGATCCAGGCGATCTGCCGCGTGTAGCCCGAGCTCTCGTACTGCGGAATGCGTTGAACGACGAAGCACGTCAGCTCGCCGCAGGCCTCGTCGCGGAGCCACTCGTAGGCGTACTTGGCGACCTCCTGCGAGGAGAAGTCCTCGTAGGCGAACTCGCTGCCCATGAACGAACCGCTCTTGTTGCTCGAGCTGATGCGCTTCACCCGCTTGAGGGCCGGCAGAAACAGCCACTGGTCGTCGGGCTCGAGGATGTGGGTGTAGGTCAGCAGCGCCGTCCCCTTGATGTCGCGCGGGTGGTCGAAGACGATCATCGTCTTGTCGCCGTCCTGCGGGTCCGGGTTCTCGAGGCTCTGCATACGCAGCTTGCGCTCACTGGTCTCGCCGTGGCGATTGGCGAGCACCATCTTCATCTCGGCCGACCAGTCGCCCCATCCGAGGTCGCGGCGGTCCGCTTCCTGGGCGATGGCCAGGCCCTTCTCCTGTGCTGTCTCGGCGCCGACCACGGTCGGCATCAGCAAGACGAGAGCGGTGATCGCGGCCAGGCCGGTGCGCATTGCCGAGCTCGGGTCGGGCATCGTTTCTCCGTCGCGGGGGATTTGGTCGCCATCGAGCCACATGAGCAAGGGCGGCAGCAAGAGGAAGTCGGCCACCAGCGCCGCGGCGATCGCGATCGCCGTGAGCATGCCCATCGTCGCGTTCGGCCAGAAGTTGCTCCAGGCGAGGGCGCCGAAGCCGAACACCAGGATCAGCGAGTTCGCCCACAGCGCGTTGCCGACGGTGCGGAAGGCGAAGCGTACGGCATCGGGGCTGTCGAGACCGCGCTCGCGCCGCCCGCGCAGGTACTTGGCGAGGAAGTGGATCGTGTCGTCGACGATGATGCCGATGCTGACGCCGGCGACGACGGACACGGCGAAGTCGACCTCTCCGAACAGGTGCGCCCAGATGCCGAACGCCATCGCGATCGGCACGAGGTTGGGGACGATGCTGAGCGCGCCGATGCGCAGGCTCCGCAGCGTGAGCACGAGGACGAGCGAGATCAAGGTGAACGCGACGGCGGTGCCGCGCACCATGGCCTCGATGTTGCGCTGGCCGATGTAGGCGAACATGACCGCCGGCGCGGAGCCCTCGGCGTCGTGCATCGTCGGCAGGCCGTTCTCGCGCAGCCAGGCCTCGGCCTCGCCCTTGAAGATCTTGAGCTGGCGGAAGTCGATGTCGGCGTTGGTGACGGTGAGCCGGGTCGCGCTCTTGTCGACGTTGATCTGGTCGTTGAGGTCGAGACCGAACGGCACCGACATCTCGTACAGCAGCAGATACTGCGCCGCGAGCTCGCGATCCTCGGGAAGCCGGTAGTAGGCGGGATCGTCGCCGTGCATGCTGCGGTTGAGCCGCTTCATCGTGTCGGTGAGCGATACGACGTGGGAGACGTCGGGGCGCGCGCGCATCCACCCGACGAAGCGATCGACGATCCGCAGGTACTCGGGGTCGCTGATGCCGCCGGACTCCGTCGCCTCGAGCGAGAAGTTCATGCCGTAGAAGCCCGACAGATGGTCGATCGAGAACTCGGTCGCGCGCCGGAACTCGATGCTTTCGTCGAAGTATTCGACCGGCTTGTCGTTGATCTCGAAGCGCAGGATCCCGGCCGCCAGGGCGACGACGAGCATCGACATGCCGACGAGGAGCCCGCGCCGATGGCGGATCACGAACTCCGCGACCGCTTCCATCGCCGACGTCGACATCGCCCGCACCCGGTGCGGGCGCAGCGGCAGAATGGCCATCATCGCTGGTAGGAACGTCACCGAGTACAGCCATGCCAGGGCGACTCCCACCGCGGTGATGTTGCCCAGATCGCGCAGCGGCGGCGCATCGCTGAAGTTGAGACTGAGGAAGCCGATCACCGTCGTCAGGCTGGTGAGAAAGACCGGCTGGGCGTTGATGCGCAGGCTCTCGATCAGCGCCTCGCGCTTCTCTTTTCCGTGCATCATCTCGGAGAACATGGTCACGAGGATGTGCACCGAGTCGGCGATCGCGAGCGTCAGGATGATCGTCGGCGCCGACACGCTGACGCCGTTGAGCTGCACCCCCGCCCAACCGGCCAGCCCCATCGCCGACGCGGCCGACAGCGCGATCACCCCGAACGTCGCGAGCGTCGCGGGAACCGAACGCAGCAGGAAGAGCATCATCGCGATCAGCACGGCGTACATCAGCGGCAGCAGAAAGCCGACGTCCGCCTCCGGTGCTTCGGCGAATGCGTTCGACAGCATCGTCGTCCCGGTCAGCTCGACGCGCAGATCCGGGTGCGCCGCGCGCAGCTCGTCGCGGAGCTCGCGCGCGTAGGCGACCGCTTCCGCGATCTCGGAACGCGACTTCCCGGGCGGATGGATGCGGACGTTGACGCCGGTGGTCGCCGCGTCGGCTGCGACGAGCCGCCCGTGGAGCAGGGGTTCGGCGAGCGCGTCGCGGCGGACGCGCTCCAGGTCGGCCGCAGTGAGCGCCTGCGGGTCGACGCCGAGGTCCTCGACGATCAACTCGTCGCCGTC
>CALJUJ010000690.1 GCA_937975525.1 uncultured bacterium | reverse complement strand
CGGCCCGTAGCGTTCGCGGAATCGACGATGCATGGCCCGTGGTCTTCCCACCGCCCGGGCGTCATCGCAAGCCGCCCGCGGCCGCATGCGCCGGATTGGCGCAGGCGGGTGCATTCTGTAAGGGTCGCACAACGTTTGCGGAGCAGGCATCCTTGATACCGACAGTCGATCATCTCGCCAGCGCACCCCTGACGCATCACCTCGGCTACCTGTTCTCGCCGCCGGCGCTCACCAACTTCCTGGGTAGCGTGCAGGTCGCGGTCGATGTGGCCGGCGTGCGCAGCCTCAATTTCCCTCCGTTCGGCTCTTCCGACGCCTTTCCGCCGGTCACCTGGGCCGATTCAATGAGCGGCGCGCTGTTTCTCGACGGGCGCTACGTCGCGGCGCAGAGCCCGGCGATCCGCTTCCAGTGGCGCCCCGACCGTGTGCGCCGCGAGGCGGAGGTCGACGGTTGGGCGATCCGCTCGGACACGATCCTGCCGTTCTCGACCCGTGCCTGCCTCGTGCGCGTGCACATCGAGAATCGCACCGGCCGCACGCGCCGCCTGCGCCTCGGCTTCGGCATCAAGGCTACCGTCACCAGCAACCTCGCCGACTGGGACGACGCCATCGCACCCGCCGAGAGCGACAACGAAGCACAGATGGACCCGGCGAGCGGCGGGGTGCTGTTCAGCGCCCGCCATAGCCGAGCGGTGAGCCTGCAGGCGACGCTGCCCGCTGCGGACCGTGCCGAGCCTCTACGCCTCGAGGTCGAGCGCTCGCTCTCTCCCGGCGCGGCGGCGACCGTCACCTTCGTCCACGTGATCGAGACCACCGCGGCGGCGGCGCGCGATTCCTTCGCGAGCCTGGCGACGCGAATCGATGCCGTCTTCGACGCCACCGAGGCCGAGTGGAATCACGAGCTCGCCGCCGCCTTCACTCCCGGGAACGACCGCTTTTCGGGCCACCTGCCACGGTTGGAGACGAACGACCCGAGCCTCACCTCGCTGTACCACGCAGGTGTCCTCGCCGCGGTCTACTTCAAGCGCGAGCTCGCACATGCCGTCCTACCGCGCGTCTACACGACGCTGATGCCGCGCTATTGGCCGACGCTGACATGGCTCTGGGACTACCAGCTCGGTTCGGTTGCCCATGCGCTTCTCGATCCTGAGGTCATGCGCGCTCAGATCGAGCACTGGATCGGCTGGGACGTACAGTCGTTCATGGCGACGGATTGGCTCACGGGCCGCGGCGTGGGTCATTGGTACGCCGTCAACGACCACGCGATGGTGCGTCTGGTCGGTGACTACGTGCGTTGGAGCGGCGACCGCGCCTGGCTCGATCGCCGCGTGGAGGGGCCGGACGGAAGCGCCTGCCGCGTCATCGATGCCACCGTCGGCTACGCCGAGGCGTGGCGACGCCGTCGCAGCGCACATGGGCTCGCCGACTACGGTTCGATGAGCAACCTCCTCGAGTGCGTGCCGACCTACGCTCACGAGGTCGCCGGGCTCAACGCGGCCAACGTCGCCAACCTGCGCGAGGCCGCCGACCTGTTGACTCTGCGCGGCGCCGTTGAGGCCGCGGCGCCCTTGCGATCCGAGGCGGAGCAACTCCTCGGCAGGCTGGCCGAGCTGTACGTCGCCGGAGCCGGTCACTGGGCCACGCGACGCCCGGACGGCTCCCGCGTCCCCGTGCGCCATTGCGTCGATTGGCTGTGGACCGTGAACAACATCGCCGCCGACCTCGATGCCGATCAGCAGCGCGAGATCGCCGATTTCTTCGCCGCCGAGTTGCGAACCGATTCCTGGATGCGGGCCCTCTCGGCGTCCGACCCAGCCGCCGTCTACGACGTCCGCCCCGATCACCAATGGAGCGGCGCGTTCGCTGCCTGGCCGGCCGAAGTGGCCACCGGGCTTTGCCGCATCGGGCGCGTCGATCTCGTCGCCGCCTGGCTTCCCGGGCTGGCTCGGGTTACGCGGCAGGGGCCGATCGGCCAGGCGCACTTTGCCGACGGCGTCGTCGCCAGCGAAGCGGGTGGGGCGCGCAAGGCACCGTCGGACTTCCCGTACCTGACGGATTGGGCGTGCAGCGCCGCTGCGGCCTGGGTGCGGTTCATCGTCGAAGGCATGTTCGGCGTCGCCGCCGCAGCGGGCGGCGCGCTCGAAGCGCGCCCGCTCGTCGATGTGCTCGATGCCGATGCCAGGCTCGTGAATCTCCCGTTTCAGGGGCGCCTGTATCGCATCACGGCGCGTGGCGCGGCGGTCCAGGACGGTCCGGAATGACGACGACTGGGACGTTCGTCGCCGCCTTCGATCTCGGCGGCACGCGCCTCAAGGCGGGGATCGTCGACGCCGACTCCGGGCACGTCGACGACGTCCGGGTGGTCGACACGCCAGCCGATGCGCAGGGGGCGCTCGCCGCCCTCGCCGCCGTCGGTCGCGAATGGGTCGCGGCGCGCCAGGTGCGTGCGACGGCACTGGCCGTCCCGGGTTTGGTCGCACCGCCTGGAACCATCGTTGCGCTTCCGGGCAAGCTCGACGGAATCGTCGGCATGGACCTCGCCGGATACCTGCAACGGAGCTTCGGTGTGCCGGCGCTGGTCGTCAACGACGCGATCGCCTACGGCGTCGGCGAGGCCCGTTTCGGGGCGGCGCGAGCGCACGAGCGGTCGCTGGTGATGACGATCGGCACCGGCGTCGGCGTCGCCGTTGTCGAGAACGGCGGCCCGCTCGGTTCCGGACCTCTGGGTGGTGGCTTGCTGGGCGGGCAACTCCCGGTGTTCGAGAGCGCGGAAGGGCCCCGGGACACCCGCGGCCGGCGCGGCACCATCGAGGCCCGCTGTGCGGCGCACGCCATCGTCGCCGCCGCGCGGGCGCGGGGTAGCGACGCCGCCGACGTCCCGGCGATCTACGAAGCGATACGACGCGGCGATGGCCGCGCGCGGACCGGTGTGGACGACTATCGCCGCGATCTGACGCGTGCCTTGGTCGTGTTGGCGCATGCCCACGCGCCGTCGGTGATCGTGCTGGGTGGGGGTCCGATGACCCCTGACAATCCGGTGATCGACGGCCTGGACGAGGCGGTCGCTGCGGAGCTGTGGCCGGGGTACACGGTCGCCATCGCCCGGGCAGAGCGCGGCGACGAGGCTGCGCTCCTGGGGGGAGCGTCGTTGGCGCGGCGAATGGCCGACCGGAGCCAGGCTTGAGTCGCCGGCTGGCGAGAACTGGCGGGCGCGTCACGTACGATCGCCATCCGAGCGTCGCGGCGGGCGCTGCGGCGCTTTGCCACGTCGGCTGGCCCGCGGTTGCGGCGGCCTTGGGTCGCCACGCGCCCCGCTGCATCGTCGTCGAAGCGTATCCCGGGACGCGCCTTCGCACATTGGAGGAGCTGGCGCGGGGCGTCGGTGCGACTCGCCTGCTGCTTTCGGAGGATGCTCTGCGCCCCGTCGCCGAGATCGAGCGCCTCGTCGCCCCAGACCTCGGCAGCGACCCGGTCTTCGGTCGACTCTCGCGCCTGGAGTTGGCTTCTTTTTTTGACCCGGCGGCGTTGCAGCGCTTGCGCACCGAGGCCGACGCGGAACCGGGCCGGGTCGTGGTCGCAGGTGTGGGTGCGGCGCTGGTGACGGCCGGCGATGTGCTGGTCTACGCCGATTTGCCGCGCTGGGAGATCCAGCAGCGACAGCGCTGCGGCGAGAGCGGCAACCTCGGCGCGGCGAACGCCGGGGCGCTTCCGGCCGAGATCTACAAGCGCTCCTATTTCGTGGCTTGGCGGGTCGCGGATCGGCACAAGTTCGCGCTGTGGAACGATGTCGACTGGTTTCTGGATGCCTCGACTGCGGTGTCACCGAAGCTTGTCGCGGTCGCTACGATCGATGCTGCGCTCGCGGAGGCTGCGCGGCGCCCGTTTCGCGTGGTCCCGTTCTTCGACCCCGCCCCTTGGGGCGGGCAGTGGATGCGCGAGGTCTGTGGCCTGCCGCAGGAGCCGCCGAACTTCGGGTGGTGCTTCGACTGT
>CALJUJ010000689.1 GCA_937975525.1 uncultured bacterium | reverse complement strand
TCCTCGCGCAGCGCGATCCGCGCGCGCGCGAGCGCGCCGCGGGCGGCCTGGTTCTGGGGCTCCGCGGCGACCAGCGGCTCGTGCTGGCGCAGCGCTTCGGCCGGGCGCCCGAGCTCGACGAGCGCGAGCGCGCGCCGGACGCGCGCCTCGGACGCACCCGGCTGCATCGCGAGCGCGACGTCGTGGGCCGCGAGCGCGGCGCGCCAGTCTCCCCGCTGCTCGTGCACGAGGCCGAGCATGTACTGCGCCCGATAGGTGGGCTCGACCTCGAGACTGCGCTCGAGATGCGCACGGGCGCGCTCGTACTCGCCGCCTTCGGCGAGCGTGCGCGCCACCTCGGTGCGCTTCGCCGCGCCGTCGCGCCCGATCCAGGCGAAGCGCTCGAGTGCGGTCTCGGCGCGGGCGACGTCGCCGCGCGCGAGCGCGCGGTAGAAGCCGTACTCGCTCTCGACGAACGCGAACAGCGCGATGGCGATGCTGAGGCAGCCCGCCAGGACCAGGGCCGGCCTCGCCCGCGAAGCGGCTCGCTCGCCACGGTCGCCGACGGCGTCGGACGTCGCCTCGACCGGACGCAGCAGCACGCGGGCGACCGCGCCGTCGCGCAGCTTCCAGATCGCGCCGTCGAGGAGGAAGTGGTGCGGGTTGACGACGGAGGCGATCAGCAGCGCGAGCCCCGAGTCGTAGCTGACGCCGCCGAGCAGGCCCGGCGCGAACAGCAGCGCCGGGAGCGTCCACGCCGCGAAGCCGGCGAGCGCCGACTTCGCGAGGAACCCCGCGCGCGTGCTCGTGCGCTCCGACGTCGCGTAGTACGTCGTGATCCACAGGTACTGGGCCGAGTGCGCGGCCGCGACCCAGATGAAGCCGTAGGCCGAGAACGGGTTGGCGGGGCCGGGCGACGCCGCGAGCGCGCCCGTCAGGCGCAGCAGCACGGGCACCGAGAACCACATCGCCTGCGTCAGCACGAGCATCGCCGCGGGGCCGAGCGCCGCGAGCGAGCCCGCGCGCACGAGCCGCACCGTCGCCGTCACGAGCAGGACGCCGTAGCCCAGCGCGAGGGCGGCCAGCAGCGGGTCGACGACCTGCGCCGGGATGCCCAGCGGCAGCATGCGGTAGAGCGCGCCGCCGTACTCGACGGGGGCGTAGCTGCCGGCGGGCGCGGCGCCATGGATCGCCACGACCGCCAGCGCGTAGGAGGCGATGAACGAGCCGTAGATCCAGCGCTTCGTGGCGGCGTCGATGCGAATGCCGCGGCGCGCCAGCAGCATCAGGGCAATGCCGTAGTTCTGGCCCGTGTAGTGCCACGGGCTCCAGGTGAGATAGACGGTGAGCAGCAGCGAGCCGAGCAGGGCCACGTGCGAGCCCACCGCCAGACACAGGAGCAGCGCCACGGTCGCGTGCACGGCGAACAGCCGGTACTTCGTGCGGTCGTCGCGCGACTGGTAGACGCGCACGAGCGTCGCGCCGTAGTGGGGCAGTGAGAAGGCCAGGATGAGCAGGCCACCGGGCACCCAGCGGACGAGCTCGCCGCCGAGGAACAGGTGCACGCCCGCCACGAAGAGGTAGGCGAGCCCGCACCCGAGCAGCAGGTCCGGCGCGGCGCCGAACAACCAGCCCTGGCGGGGGGATCGCGCTGCTTCACTCATCGGAACGGCGTCCGGTGCGGCTGCCAGGCCTCGTGCAAAAAGAAGGGCGGCCACCCGAAGGTGGCCGCCCGAGGATGCCGCAGATGCGGCGCCAGGTCAGATGACCGTTAGCGCTTCATCCGCTTGCGGCCGACGACCAGGAGGCCCGCCACCGCCGAACCGAGCAGGAGCATCGTGCCCGGCTCGGGGACGTAGCGCAGCACCTGGACCGCGAGGCCCGGGATCGGCGGGTTGAGCGTCAGAGCCGATGCGTTGATGTGCACCGGCGAGATGAGCGCAACCTGGTTGATCCCTGCGGTCGACGGAGCCGGGGTCGCGGGCGTGAACGACGTCGTACCCGCAACCGTCACCACCGTCACACCGTTCTCGCCGCTCGGCGTCGGCATCGAGTCTTCGTTGGCCGTCACCTGGAGGGTGAAGCCAATGCCGGTCTGACCGCTGCGCGGACCGCTGGTGATCGTGATGATGTTGGTGGCGATGTTCGTGATCTGAACCGAGCCCGTGAGCCACTCGGCGCCCTCGACGAAGATCGTCGCGCTGAGCGCGCCGACCACCGACGTGGCCGTGCCGCCGCCGCCGACCGTGGTCAGCGGAACCGGCGCGTTGATCGTCGTGAGGATCTCGACGACCGACTGGCCCTTCAGCGGCGCGGTGCCGCCGAAGCAGCCGCTCGGGCAGAGCGTCGCGACGGCCTGGAACGAGCCGCCGTTCGAGTTCTGCGTGAACGTGCCCGTGCCGTTCTGCACCGTGAGGAACAGGTTCGTGATGTTCGGCGTACCGGTGAAGAACTGCGTGCCCGGGCTGAACTGCGAGGACTGGAACAGGTTGGGCTCGCCCATACCCATGCCGGCCTGCACGATGACCTCGGAACCCGCACCGCCCGTGAGCACCGCGCGGCCGCGAGCCTGCGCGTTGCCCTGGAGCGGATCACCGGCGAGGCCGCCGATGCGGATGTCGAGGAAGCTGCCGGCGGGGTCGAACACGTTCGCCGACGCGCTACCCGCGACCAGCAGGGCCGTAGCAAGTAATGCAACTAATCTCATGATCTCAGCTTCCCTCTGGTTTGCGAATCCCGTCTCGCGCTCGCCGGGCCAACGTGCCAACCGACACGCCGCACGACGGGTCGCGGACGGACGAAGCGGGGAGGTGCAAGCGCAGTGCCAGCGTCCCCGCACCGGGACGGTCTCAGGAACCCCCCGGACTTGCAAGACTTTTCTGCTCCCCGGCGGTCCCCTCGCGCGCGCCGACCGGCAGCTCGGAGAAAACTTTTGCCTCGATGGGGAAGAGTCGTTCCGTCCAGGTCCGGGCGCCCTCCGGAGCCGGAAGGGCGCGCGAGCGACCGCGGACGGCGGCCGCCGGAGGCCGTTCGGGCGCGCCGGCGAGAGACGTGCGGATTTCCTCACTTTCTGGCCGAGCCGGGACACCCACCGCCACCGGGCGACGTGCCCGGGAACGCTTGGTCGGGCCCTGGGTTCGCATTAGGATCCCCGGCCCTCTGAATCGGAGCTCGCGGCGCCCGAAAGCCCGCGCGGGTCCGCGTCCGCTCCCGGCGGACCCGACCGACCCGACGCACGCGGGGCCGCACGCATCCGGAGGCACTCGAAGTCATGTCGCCTGGCTGCTTCCCCCATCGCATCCTCACCGTCCTCGCCGCGCTCGCGCTCGCGACGAGCCTCGCCTGCGGCGGTGATCTCGACTCGCGGCTCGCGGAGATCCGCGCGCTCCAGGACGCCGGCAAGTTCGAAGAGTCGATCGAGCCGCTGCGCGGCCTGGTGACGACCCACTCGTCGAACGCCGAGGTCAACTTCCGGCTCGGTCTCGCACTGGTGCAGACCGGGCGCCGAAGCCTCGCGATCTGGCCGCTCAACAAGGCCGCCGACTCCGAGGAGTACGCGCTGCCCGCCGGCGTGCTGCTCGCGACGACGCTTCTCTCGACGGAGGACTACGCGGAGGCGGTGCGCGCCGCCGACCGCGTGCTCGCGATCGACCCCGACAACAAGCCCGCGCTGTACAGCCGAGCGCACGGCAACCTCGCCTCTGCGAAGCCCGAGGAAGCGCTCGCCGACGCCGAGCACCTGCTCGAGCTCGACGCGACCGACGCGCGCGCGATCTCGCTGAAGGGCGGCGCGCTGATCGACCTCGACCGTCTCGACGAGGCGGAGCAGCTGCAGCAGACGCTGCGCGACGTCGCCCGCGACGCCGACCACGCGCAGCTCGCCGCGCGCTCGTGCGCCGCGCTCGTCTACTTCTACTCGAAGACCGATCGCGACGACGACGCGCTGGCGACGCAGCTCGACTGCCTCGAGCGCTTCCCCGACAACGCCGAGGTGCGGCGCAACGCGTCCGA
>CALJUJ010000688.1 GCA_937975525.1 uncultured bacterium | reverse complement strand
ACCAGCACCACGCGCGCGTCGAGATCCATCGCTTCCGGCTTGAGTGCCGACGTTGCAAACATGGCGAAGGGGTCGTAGCCCTCGATCTCGAGCTGCTGCTGCTTCAAGCACTGCTTCAGCCAGCGCCAGACGAAGGGTTCCATCAGGGCATTGACGACCGGAATGACGATGCAGCCACCGTGGGCCCGCAGCAGCGAACCGGCGGTGACGCGGGTGAAGTTCGTGACCAGCCGCCCGTGGCGGTCGACCATGCGCTCGACGGCGCCGAAGAGATTGCGGTACGTGGGCGCGGTCTCGACGATCACCGGCGCCCCCTCGCTCGTGCTGTTGTCGACGAGCACGTTGACGCGAAAGTCGACGAACAGCTCTTCCTCGCTCGGCGGCGCCATGAACGGCGGCATGCCGCCTTGCTGCGGTTGCTCCTGAAAGTCGGCGAGGTGCTCGAGCACGTGCTCGCGTACTTCGTCGAGATAGCGGCGGACCTCGTCTTCCGGGTACTTCTCGGCGAGCTCCTCGATCACCGGGGTCACGGCGTCCTCCGCCGTGCGTCGCTCGATTTGCTTCACCTCGCGCCCAAGGTGGCGCATGAGCTTCTGGTGCTGGCGCAATACCGACTTCACCTCGCGCTGCAGCTCGCGGTGGTTGCGCCGCAATTCCTCGCGCTGCTCGTCGGTGAGCGCGGCGAGCTCCTCCTCCGTCATCGGGCGACCTTCCTTCACCGGCGTGAAGCCGATCTGGCCGCCGGGTCCGAGCTGCAGGGCGAAGCCCGCATTTTCCGCCCGCTCGGCCAGCTGCCGGTTGATCGCTTCGCCCTGCTCGCCGAACTTCTCCGACAAACTCTCCTTCTCCTCCTCGAACGTCTCCTTGCGGAACGTCTCCGGCAGCAGTCGACGCAGATCGCGCACCAGATCCTGCATGTCCTGCTGCAGCCGCCGCCCCCAGCCTGCCGGCAGCAGCAACGCCCGCGGGCGGTCGGGGATGCGGAAGTTCTGTACGAGGACCCGGTCGCCCGGCGCCGGCGAGCCGTTCGTCAGCTTCTCGAGCAGCGCCGCGATGCGGCGCTCTCGGTGGGTCCCGGTCAGGCCGCAAACGTAGATGTTGTAGCCGGGATGGCGCACCGACAGACCCAGCTCGAGCGCGGCGAGCGCGCGTTCCTGCCCGTACCATTCGCGGTCGGGCTCGCTGTCGGGCGACGGCGCGAGATCGGCAAGCTCCGCCGTGAACGAGCACTCGAGCTCGGCGGCGGTCAGCTCACGGGGCGTCTGGCTGCGATCGCTCGGGGGCATTCTGGATTACCTTTCGGCTCCGCCACTCAGGCGCAGCCGAAGACGCAGAGTGTGGTCTTCGATGTGCGCTTCGATCGACTCGACGCGTGCACCTCGAGGCAGCTGAAAGGACTGGCGGCGCTCCTGGTAGCGCTCGCTCGCTACATGCACGGCATGTTCGCGTTCATCGGCCGTCTCACGTCCCCCCAGGGTCACCGTCACCGTGTCGCCGTGGACGACGACACCGATATGGTCGGGATCGGCCGACGGCGCCGGGACGTCGAGCTCCCAGACCGAGGCCGGCCCTGCAGGGCCGGGATGGCGCACGGTCGGACGGCTTTCTCGCCACGGTGTGCGCAGGAGCTCGTCGAACATCCGGTTGACGTCGTCGATGAATCGCGTCACGGCCCTTCCTCCTGGTGGCGCCGCTGCGGTGCTCGTCGTCGGCCCTTCAGCGGCACGACACCCGTGGTCTCGAACTCCTGAGATAGTTCGCTAGCGGCCGCAATGCCACGGCCGTTCGCCCGACCTTGCGCCGCTTCGGCGTCGTCGTGTCCCGCGCCCCGGAATGCATCGCTGTCGGCTGCCGGCTCTCTTCCCATGGCTCGGAATTGAGAACCGGGGGTTGGCGATTCCTCGCTCTGCCAACGTGGACGTCTCGGATTCCGAGAGGCAGAAACGCAACTCCCACGACGCTTCATTCGACGCTCGCGCGCACGCTGGCACGGGCCTTGGATCTTCATCGAGGTGACAACCTGTCGCCGAGCCTGGAGAGCGCGTTCTGCGCACTCGGCTGGGCGCACGAGCAGGGGTGGCTCATGGATCAGCCCCCTTCCGGGCTCCGAGAGGAGTCCCGTGACCCGTGAGCCGCCCCTCTTCCTTTGCGGAAATCGCCGCTGTCACCAATCGCGCTCCAAGCGTTGGACGCTCGCGGCTCGCCGCTTCGATTGACTCGCGGAGGGACCGCGCTAAGTCGATAGCGATGGCAACCGACCCCTTGCGCAAGTTCGTTCGTTGGCACCGGGAAGCGGAGCGCGCCGGCGCGCCGATCGCCGATGCCATGGTGTTGGCGACGGTGGACCGTGCCGGTCGCCCCTCCGCTCGCTACGTTCTCCTCAAAGGCGTCGATTCGCGCGGGTTCGTCTTCTACACCAACGAACGGAGCCGCAAGGGCAAGGAGCTCGCCGCCCGCCCCGCTGCGGCGCTGGCGTTCTACTGGCACGAAACCGGTCGCCAGGTGCGGGTCGAAGGCAACGTCGCTCTCGTCGCCGACAGCGAAGCGGACGCGTACTGGGATACCCGACCGCGCGGGAGCCAGATCGCTTCCGCCGTTTCGCAACAGAGCCGCGAGCTCGCGTCGCGCGCGTCTCTGCTCGCCGCGTTCCGCAACCTCGACCGGGCGTCGAAGGGAGCGTCGCTGCCGCGGCCCGAGCACTGGCGTGGCTACGTTCTCGCCCCGCGGCAGATCGAGTTCTGGACGCGGCGTGAGCCGCGCCTGCACGAGCGCGAGCTCTTCGTGAAGAAAGGGGGGAGCTGGAGCCGGCGCGCGCTGCAGCCGTGAGCCGGCGCTCCCGCATGGGACCTCTGGATCGACACTACGACGTCGTCGTCATCGGCGCGGGCATCGCCGGCGCTTCGATCGCCTACTTCCTCGCCGAACGCGGCATGAGCAACGTTCTCGTCGTCGAGCGCGAGAACCAGCCAGCCTACCATGCCACGGGCCGCAGTGCGGCCTCGCTCGTCGAGATCGACCTCAACCCGACGGTCGAAGAGATCAAGATCATCGGCGCATCGTTCCTGCGCGACCCAACGCCGGGGTTTGCGGCACACGCCCTCCTCGAGCAGCGGGGCGTTCTCGTTCTCCTCGATGCAGCCCGCTGGGCGCACTACGGCGAGCGCGCCGCCGAGTTGCGCGCACGCGGCATGCGGGTCGACCTCGTCGGCGCCGAATCCGCGAGCGCTCTGGTCGATGGGCAGCTCGACGCGAAGCGGTTCCACGGTGCGGCTCACTTGACCCACGATGGCTTCGTCGACGTGCACGAGCTCCTCGGGGCCTACATGGCGAACGCACGGCGGGCGGGCGTGAGCTTCGTCTTCGGCCGCGAGGTCGTGCCGGAAACCGCGGGCGGCCGCGTCGTCGAGGTCCGAATCGACGACGTGATCGTCCAGGCAAGCACGGTCGTGAATGCGGCGGGGGCGTGGGCCCAGGAGGTCGGGCGCATGGCCGGAGCGACGACCGTGACCCTGACGCCGAAACGCCGCTGCATGGCGGTCCTCGACGTGGCCGACGATCTCGACCTGCGTTCGTGGCCGATGGTGTGGTGCGACGACTTGCGCGTCTACTTCCGCGACGACGCCGGGCGGCTGATGCTCTGTCCCATGGACGAGTTGGCGATGGAGCCCTGCGACGCGTCGTGGGACGAATACGAGATCGCGGCGGGGATCGAGCGGCTCTGCGAGCTGGCTCCGGGGTTGCGCCCGCGCGCCGTGCGCCACCGCTGGGCGGGCCTGCGTACCTTCGCCGACGACGGAGTTCCGGTCGTCGGCCGGGATCCGGTGCGGCCCGAGTTCTTCTGGCTTGCCGGGCAGGGGGGATGCGGAATCGAGACCAGCGGGGCTTTGGGTGCGATTGCCGCCGATCTGCTGGTGCACGGGCGTACCGAACGATTCGACGCGCGGCGGATCAGCCCGGACCGCTTCGTCGTTTGAGGCGGGCGACTTCGA
>CALJUJ010000687.1 GCA_937975525.1 uncultured bacterium | reverse complement strand
CTCTGGGTCGTGTGCGTGTCGCAGTTTCTCGTGCTCGCCGGAATGACGGCGGTCCTGCCGCTGTTGCCGCTGTACCTGCAGGAGATCGGTGTGCACGAAGCCGAGCCGCTGCGCTGGTGGACGGGCGCGCTCGGTGCAGCGCCTTTCCTCGTCGCGGTGTTCGCGACGCCCGTCTGGGGAGCGGTGGCCGACCGCTACGGGCACAAGCCGATGGTCGTCCGTTCGCTGGCGGGGATCGCGGTCGCGAGTCTCGGCATGGGTCTCGTACGCAGCCCCTTGCCCCTGCTCGGCTTCCGGGCCCTGCAGGGAGCCGTCAGCGGCGTGTTTCCGGCGGCGGTCGGCCTGCTGACGTCGACGACGCCGGCGGCACGCGTCGGACGCTCGCTGGCGCTGCTGCAGAGCGCACTCTCCGCCGGGGCACTGTCGGGGCCGTTGCTGGGAGGGATCATCGCCGACGTGATGGGCATCCGACCGCTGTTCTTCCTCGTCGGCGCCTTCGGGTCGTTGATGGCCGTGGTGTCGATCGTCGCCGTGCGCGAGGGCCGGCGCCCGAAGGCCGGCAGCGATGACGGCGAAAAGCGTTCGACTTGGCGCGAGCTGGTACGGGCACCGCGGGTGCGGGCGATGTTGCTGCTGCTGCCGCTGTTTCAACTGGTGGTCGTCACACCGTGGCCGACGCTGGCGCTCTACGTGGAAGAGCTGGGAGTGACGCCGGCGGCCCTGGCGACGACGACCGGGGTCGTCATCTTCGCCGCCGGTCTTCCAGCGAGCCTCACGGCGACGGCTTGGGCTCGGGCCAGTCAGCGCTACGGGCTCGAGCGCCTTCTCATCCTGTCGATGCTGGCGAGCGGCATCACCAACGCTGCCGTCGGGTTGCTGTCGACGCGACTCGACGTGCTCCTCGTGTTGCGCGTCGTCAGCGGCGTGGCGATGGCGGGATTCGTTCCGCTCGCGTTCGACTGGCTCAATCGCGAAGCGCCCGCGGCGTCGCGCGGGCGCATGGCGAGCTTGGGCTCGACGGTGATGATGGCGGCGAGCGTCGTAGGCCCGATGCTCGCCAGCTGGCTGAGCATCTACGTCAGCCTAGCGTCGACGTTCTGGGTGCCCGGACTTCTGCTCGTCGTGGTCGGCCTGGGTTGGTCGCTGGCGCGACGTCAGCTGGCGTCGTAGCGGACGCCGGTGAGGCGTTCGGACTCCTGCCAGAGCTTCTCGGCGACGTCCGTCTTGCGCGCGTAACGCGTGCGCCCGACCTTCTTCGGGTGGCCGGCCATCTCCAGGAACCCGTCAGGTCCAATGTAGTCCCCGGCGGCGACGTCGTCGGCGGTCGCGGCGTAGAGTGTCGGCAGCGCGCCCATCGCCGCGTCTTGCGCAAGCAGGCGATTGCCGAGGTCGGTGATGCGGCCCATCCACCGAGATCCCTCCATCTCCGGTCCGACGGCCTGTAGGTGGGTGGCCGAGTAGCCGGGATGGCAGGCGACGGCGATGGCGCTGGCGCCGCGTTCGGTGAGGCGCCGCTGGAGCTCGAGGGTGAAGAGGAGATTCGCCACCTTGCTCTGACCGTAGGCGCGCCACTTGCCGTAGCGCTGCTGCCAGTGGAGATCGTGGAAGCGGATGCGGCCGAATCGGTGGGCCTGCGAGGCGACGTTGACGATGCGTGCTCCCGGCGCTGCGAGAACCAGGTCGAGAAGCCGACCCGTGAGGGCGAAGTGGCCGAGGTGGTTGGTGCCGAACTGCATCTCGAAGCCATCGGCCGTCTGCCGATAGGGCAAGGCCATGACACCGGCGTTGTTGCAGAGGATGTCGATCTTCTGGTGACCGCGGCGCAGGCCGTCGGCGAAATCGCGGATCGAGTCGAGGCTCGACAGGTCGAGGGGCAGGATCTCGGTCGCCGCCTCGGGCGCCCGGGCGCGGATCGCGTCGGCGGCTTCGGTCGCCTTGGCTTGATTGCGGCACGCGAGCACGATGCGCGCGCCCTTCTCGGCGAGACCGAGCGCGGCTTCGAAGCCGATACCGCTATTCGCACCGGTGACGACCGCGGTCTTGCCGGTGAGATCGGGAATGTCGTTTTTGGTCCAGGGCATGGCCCCCTCACGTTTCCGTGGGCAGCAACCGCTGCAGCCTTTCGGTCGCCTCGAAGTATTCCTGCACGAGATCGTAAATGACTTCTTTCACGGGACGCGCCTGATTCAAGCGCCCGACGATCTGGCCGATGGGGTTGAACATGACGTCCTTGGCCTTCTCGGCATAGCGGTGGCCGCGTGCGACGGCTTCCGACGTGACCATGAACTGCAGCGGCATGCCGAGCGGTTTGGGGTTGCCCTCCTGCTCCCAGGCCTCCGTCCACGAGTTGCGCAGCATGCGGCAGGGCTTGCCGGTCCACGAACGCGATCGCACGGTGTCGCGGCTGCCGGCGGCGAGGTACGAGGCCATCTGCGCCGGGGGCACGTCGGCTTCCTGGACCGTCAGCCAGAGCGATCCGGTCCACACGCCTTGCGCGCCGAGTGCCAACGCCGCTGCGATCTGGCGGCCGCAGCCGACGCCGCCGGCGGCGAGCACCGGAGTCGGCGCGATGGCGTCGATGACCTCCGGCCACAGCACCATGCTACCGACGTCGCCGGTGTGGCCGCCGCCCTCGGTGCCCTGGGCGATGACGATGTCGACGCCTGCGTTCTTGTGGTTGATCGCGTGCTTGGCCGAGCCGCAGAGCGCGGCGACGAGGCGCCCGGCGCCGTGGATCTGCTCGATGACGTCGGTCGGCGGTGTGCCGAGCGCGTTGGCGATGAGGCGCACCTTGTCGTGCCGCAGGGCGGTCTCGACCTGCGGCGCTGCGGTCACCGCCGTCCAGCCGAGCAGCTCGTTGACGGGCTTCTCCCCCGCCGGCAGCTCGGGCACGCCGTGATCCTGGAGGATGGTGCGGACGAACTGGCGATGCTGCTCGGGAATCATGTCCTTGAGCATCTGCTCGAGCTTGCTCGGGTCCATCTCGCCCATGCCCTCGTATTTGCCGGGGATGACGATGTCGACGCCGTAGGGCTTGTCGCCGACGTGCTCGTCGATCCACTCCAGCTCGATCTCGAGCTGCTCGGCGGTGAAGCCGACGGCGCCGAGGACGCCGAACCCGCCGGCGTTGCTGACGGCGGCGACGACGTCGCGGCAATGGGTGAAGGCGAAGATCGGGAACTCGATCCCGAGGCGATCGCAGAGCTCGGTGCGCATACGGAGGTCCTCCCAAACGTTCGTTTGAACGGTCTAGCTAGCATGCGCGCGCACCCGCGACCAAGTCGGCGCCTGCTCCTTCTCTTGATCCCCGGCGTCCGCGCGCGCATCGTTGCCCGGAGCCATGGAAGATTCGCACGCACGCCCGGCCGACCCCGCCGGCCCCGCGCCGGCCCGCTGGGTGCGGCCGGCCCTGGTGGCAGCCGCCGCAGCCGCGACGTCTCTGGCCGGCGTCGCCGCGACGATCGGGTTCCACAACCTGCGTTACTCGCGCGCCCGCGTGCTCGACATCCTCGGCGG
>CALJUJ010000686.1 GCA_937975525.1 uncultured bacterium | reverse complement strand
CGTTGTCCACTCTTCGCCTTCGCCATCCCCGAGCCTCCCCCGTCAATCCTTGAATCTGCGACGCACCGCGGCGGCGTGAGCGTCGTAGCCCTCCAGCGTCGCCAGCGCAGCGATGCTGGGCGCCAGCGTTCGCAGGCCCGCACGCGTCGCCGAAACAACACTCGTCCGCTTCACGTAGTCGTACACGCCCAACGGCGAGAAGAAGCGTGCCGTCCCGCCGGTCGGCAGCACGTGGTTGGGTCCCGCCAGGTAGTCGCCGAGCGGCGCCGGAGCGTAGGGGCCGAGAAAGATCGCGCCGGCGTTGCGTAGGCGCTTGGCGACCGCCGCGGGCTTGCGTAGCTGCAACTCGAGATGCTCCGGTGCGACTTCCTCGGCGATCGCGACGGCCTCGTCGAGGTCGCGCGTCACCACCAGGGCGCCACGGCGCGCGAGCACGGCGCCGATCGCCTTGCGGCGTGGCATCTCGGCCAGCTGCCTTTCGATCTCGTCGGCGACGGCGGCGGCGAGTCGCGCCGACGGCGTGAGCAGCAGCGCGCATTCGTCGCCGCTCCCGTGCTCCGCTTGAGCGAGCAGGTCGGCTGCCACGTAGGCGGCACGGGCGCTGTCGTCGGCGACGACGAGCACTTCGCTCGGTCCGGCGATGCCATCGATGTCGACGTCGCCGTACACGAGCTTCTTCGCTGCCTGGACCCAGGCGTTGCCGGGCCCGACGATCTTGTCGACCTTCGGCACCGACTGCGTGCCGTACGCCGCCGCGGCGACCGCCTGGGCCCCGCCGATGCGATAGACGGCGTCGACTCCGGCGATCCGCGCCGCGGCCAGCACGGCAGGGTTGTAGCCGTCGGCCCCTGCCGGCGACAGCATGATGATCTCGTCGACGCCCGCCACCCGCGCCGGCACGGCAGTCATCAGAACCGAAGAGGGATACGACGCATGGCCGCCGGGCACGTAGATGCCGACTCGCCTGAGCGGCGTGATCTGCTGGCCCAGCTTGAAGCCCTCGGGATCGCGGAAGCTCCAGGACTTCTCGACCTGGTGCCGGTGAAACACGCGGATGCGGTCCGCCGCGATCGTCAACGCCGAGCGCGCGCCGCTGTCGAGCGCGGCCGCAGCGGCGTCGATGTCGGCATCCGCGACGCGCAATTCCTTCGCCCGCAGGGCGACGCCGTCGTACTTCTGCGTCAGCTCGGTCAGGGCCCGATCGCCGCGCTTGCGGACGTCGGCGACGATCGCGCGAGCACCGTCCTCGACGGCCGAAGACGTCTGTGCACCGCGCTCTCGGATCGCGGCGAACTTGCGCCGGAACGACTTGTCCCCCGTGGAGATGATTCGGATCTTCATTCCTACTCCCGCCTACTCCCGCACCCGGGCGATGTCGGCGCCGAGCGCCGACAGCTTCTCCTCGATCCGCGCGTAGCCGCGATCGAGATGGTAGACGCGCGAAACCTCGGTGGTGCCGGTGGCAGCCAGCCCCGCCAGAATGAGGCTCACGCTAGCACGCAAGTCCGTCGCCATGACAGGCGCGCCGCCGAGCCGGGCGACGCCGTTGACGAGCGCTCGGGTGCCCTCGACCTGGACGTCCGCACCCATGCGGTTGAGCTCGTAGACGTGCATGAAGCGGTTCTCGAAGATCGTCTCCGCGATCACGGAACGGCCATCCGCCGTGCATAGAGCCGCCATCATCTGCGCCTGCAGGTCGGTCGGGAAGCCGGGGTACGGCATCGTCTTCACATCGACGGCGCCGAGCCGGGCGTCGGCAGTGGCGCGTACGCCGCGGTCGTGCTCCCTCACGTCGACTCCCATCTCACGCAGTTTCAGGATGACCGGATCCAAGTGCGATGGAACGGCGTTGACCACATCGATGTCGCCACCGGTCATCGCCGCAGCGACGAGGAATGTGCCCGCCTCGATGCGATCGGGAATCACGGCGTAGTCGGTGCCGTGCAGCCGTTCGACACCGTCGATCGTGATGACGTCCTCCCCGGCACCGGTGATTCGCGCTCCCATCGAGCACAGGGCCCCGGCGAGGTCGACGATCTCCGGCTCGCGGGCAGCGTGCTCGATCACCGTCTGGCCGCGCGCGAGCGACGCCACCATCATCAAATGCTCGGTCGCTCCGACCGAAGGGAAGTCGAGATAAATGCGCGCGCCGCAGAGCTCTTCGGCTTCCGCCTGTGCATAGCCCTCGACGAGCTCGACACGCGCGCCGAGGCGCTCGAGGCCGTCGAGGTGCAGGTTGACCGGACGCCCCCCGATGGCGCAGCCCCCTGGTGTCGAGACTCGGGCGCGGCCGTGACGCGCCAGCAGTGGACCGAGCACCAGGAACGACGCCCGCATGGTTTTGACCAGCTCGTACTGCGCCTCGAGGCGCGCCAGCCGCTCGGCGCGGATACGCACGCTCCCGTCGCCGGCGCGTTCGACCGTGGCGCCCAGCCCTTCGAGCAGGCGCAAGGTCGTGCGCACGTCGACGACGTCGGGCACGTTGCGAAACACACACTCCTCGGGGGTCAGCAGGCTCGCCAGCAGGATCGGCAGCGCCGCGTTCTTGGCACCGTCGACGCGCACTTCGCCGCACAGGCGGCGCCCTCCGCGGACCACGATCTTGTCCATTTCAAGCGTCTCCTCGCCGCCGGGCCTCGACGACGCGCGGCCGGCGACCGAGATCGAGGTGGACGGCGATGTCCGCCCACGGCCCCGCGAGCAGGATCTCGCGCACCGAGCGCACCTGGTCGCTGCCGATCTCGAGCAGCATGGAGCCGCCCGGCCGCAACACCTCGGCGGTGGCCGGAATCAGGCGGCGCAACACGTCGAGCCCGTCGCGGCCCCCGTCGAGGGCGCCGCGTGGCTCCCAACCGAGCTCCGGCTCGAGCGTCGCCAGGTCGGCACTCGCCACGTACGGCGGGTTGGAGACGACCACGTCGAA
>CALJUJ010000685.1 GCA_937975525.1 uncultured bacterium | reverse complement strand
TCATGAGCACGCGAAAGAGCCGCACGAACTGGCACCGGCGCAACTACTGCGCGACGCGGGATGATGTCGAGATGCACGGCCATATGGGACGGCGCGAGTCGCCCGCCTACAACGTCAAGGACCACTGGAACTATCACCCCGTCGTTGCGGCCGTCATGCTCAAGCACGGGTGCACGGAGGAAGTCGCCGAGAAGGCGGTAGAGTTCGCCCTAGAGTCGGCCCGTGAACGCTTCTGGGAAGACGCGGGCGAGATCGCGGCGGAAATCTGGAAGGGGTGGAGCCGCGTCAAGGTGTATTCTAGTGGCCGGTGCGGTGGCTGGCTGATTGTGGAAGGTATCGGCGACCCGCGCGAGTGGACGGCGCCCGACCTGGGCCGGTGGCGGCGCTTCGGCAAGCGACTCGGCGAGATGATCGACTATCTAGGGTCCGCCGATTGTCTTCTAGAAGACATCGACTGCAACGAGTGGGCGCAAGAGTTCGCCGAGCGCTACAACTTCATGACGGGCACGCACGGGCAAACCGTGACGATTCCCGAGATCCGTCGCGCCGAGAAGGCGGCACGCGCGGCCGTCCTGGCGGGCGCCCCGGTGTGCGCACTGTGCGGCGGCACCGGCCGACTCTCGGATGATGTGCAGTGCACCCGGCCGGAGTGTGCCAAGTGAAGCGCCACCGCACGCCCTACGGCACCGTGACCACTAACCCGGACGTGCCCGGCGCGGGCTTCTCCGTGACGGCCACGGCGCGGCAACTGTGGGAGTGGGCGCACCGGCCGGGGTCCTGGTGGCCGTGCTCGGATCTCGCGCAACTGCCGCGCGGAATCGGCGCGGGCTTCGATAGCGGCGGCAACCTCGTGGAACTGTGGCGCACTGGGTCGCGCGACGTGGCCGGGCATGAGTTCAACGCGTGGGTTTCCGACGTGCTGGAATCGGCCGGCATCCCCAACCCGCACGCGCCGGCATGAGCGGGCGCCCCGTGCCCCTCGTGACGTTGTGCACGCGACTCGCCCGCCTTGATGCGCAATGGGCGGGCGAGTGGTCGCGCGTGCCCGACGCGAAGACGCGGCGCCAGCACTGGCGCCACTATCGACGGCGCCGCGCCGCCCTGGTGCGGCGGATCCGTCACCGTGAAGCACACACCTAGACCGGAGGAACCGACATCATGAGCGACGCGAAGACGTGGCCGGAGTGGTCGCACAAGTTCACGGCAACGCGGGAGATCCCCGAGACGTTGCACCCGCACTATGCGCACGAACTGAAGACGCGCCGGGTTGTTATCACGGTTGAAGCGGGTTTGCACTTCCTCCGGGGCAACCGGGCGCCGTACTTCTCCGTGACCGGGCACACCGAGACCCGGCCGCGCGGCCGTGACTGGCTGGAAGGCGGGTGCATTCATGAGCAAGTGTTGGCGACGTGGCCGGAACTCGCGCCGGTTGTCGCCCTGCACTTGTGCGACATCGACGGAGTGCCGAGCCATGACGGCGGCAACCTCCGGTATTTCCTGGCGGGCGCCCTGCATGAAAATGGGGGACAGCGCTACCACTTCGGCAACAGCAAGGGGCACCACAACGGGGAATATCGGTTCCCGACCCCGGCCGAGTGCCTGGCCGTCTTTGCCAAGCACGCCCGCATTTCCCCGACTGAAGCCCACAACGTTGCCGCCCTGGTCTCGACGTTCCGCGACTCGTGGCCGGATGCGTGGCGGATCTTCGGCGAGTGGGTCGAACGGCAACGGCCACGGTGGAAGACGGACGCGGAGTCCGCTATCGCCCTTCTCGACACTCTCCGCGCGGAGGTGCCAGCATGAAGACGCGCCCGGAAGTGCACGCGGCGGTGCAGCACGCCCGCGCCGTGCTTGATTTCTGCAACGTGGGGGAAGATCAGGACTTCTTCACCTTGTCGAGTCGCCAGGTTGACGCGTTGCTGATGTACGCGCGGCGCGACAAGTACCGCAAGCCACGGAACGCCAACGGATCCCGCGCCCGGTATTATCTGGCGCGGCTGCACCGGATGATCGCACGGGGGAACTCATGACGTGCCCCAACTGCAACGCGCCGCACGGGGTGCCCGTGGAGTCTTGTTTGTTGGGCGCACTGCTGGCCGTTATCGTCAACTCGCGCGGCACCGTGGCACCCGAAGCCGCCGCGCGACTCATGGAGTCCACCGACATTGACGCACTATGGGAAGATCTCGGCCCGGTGCTCGACACTCTTGAAAGTGGGGGATACAGTGCCTAACGCAACTTTCAGCACGCACGGCACTACCGGGCGCGTCCTTGATGCCTGGCTGTCGCGCCGCGCCGATTACGGCACGGAATCGTTTCACACCGACGGGCACAAGCTCTTGAGTTATCGAACGTGTCTCCTTGAGTGGGCACCCGACGGCGCGTTGCTGATGAATGTCACGACGTACAGTAAGACGACGAGCGCCAAGCAACGCGCCGTCGGTCGGATGATCGCGGCGCATCGGGTTGTAGGGTGGACGGTGCGCACCTACGGGGCAGTGCCCCAGGGCGCGGGCAGTCTGGTGGACTACGAGCGACGCGCGGCGCACTGTGCGGCGCTCGGCATGACGGACCCTGAAGCCGAAGCCAACCGCCGAGGAGTGCCGAGCGGGTCGCCCGTGGCGGCGCGTGCCGTGGCGGACCGCCTGCAAGCCGCGACCGTCGCCCACGTTCACGCGGGCGGCGCCAGTGCTTGAACTTCTGGCCGTTGTGGCTGTCGTCGTCACGGCGCCACTGTGGGCGCCCTGGCTTGGCTGGCTGGTCGGTGCTATCCTTTCCGGCATCCTATGGACTCTCGTAGCGGTGCCCGCGTGGCTGTTGGGCGGAGGAGTGCGCAAGTAGCACGGCCGCGCGTGCTGGTGGCGTGCGAGTTTTCAGGCCGCGTGCGGGATGCCTTTTCCCGGCGCGGCCTGGACGCGTATAGCTGCGACCTTCTCCCGAGCGAGACGCCCGGCCAGCACTACACCGGAGACGTGCGGGACGTGCTCGGACTGTTGCCGTGGGATCTCGTGCTAGCCTTCCCGCCCTGCACTTATCTGTGTTCGTCCGGGTTGCACTGGAACAAGCGCCGCCCGGAACGCGCCGCGTTGACCGAGGACGCGTTAGAGTTCGTGCGGCTGTTCCTCGATGCCCCCGTGCCGCGCGTCGCCCTGGAAAACCCTATCGGCTGCATCTCGTCACGGATCCGCAAGCCCGACCAGATCATTCACCCGTGGCAGTTCGGCCATGATGCAAGCAAGGCGACGTGTCTATGGCTGAAGGGTCTCCCCCTTCTACGGCCGACGGTTGTCCTGCCGGGCGGGCGGAAGGCTCGCCGGGCCAACCAGACCGCGAGCGGGCAAAACAAGCTGCCGCCGTCGCCCGATCGCTGGAAGCTCCGGAGCGAGACCTACCAGGGGATCGCCGACGCGATGGCCGACCAGTGGGCGCCCCTCTTGCGCTAGCTGGCACAAGGCCCTAGCTTGGCGGGAGTACCGTTCGGAGGCGGCAACCTCCGGCCCGATTGCGAGACTCTACCCCATGCAGATCATCGGCACCATTCAGCGGGCACAGGCGAACGCCGACACTCTATCGGCGTGGCTTCGCGTTCGCGTCTATGCGCAACGCGAGCATCCCGAACCCGGTGTCGAGACGACCGTCTCCGGCGAAGGGATCAACGTGCTCACGGTCACGCTGCCGCTCTACGGTCTCGTGGGGATCGCGTCGCTCTATGGCGGGCAATCGGGGTGGCTCGACCGCGCCAGGAACGAACCACTCGAACTGACCCTCGATGCGCGGCACAACGTCGTCGGGTTCAACCTCAACACTTCGCTCTAGGGACAACGTTCATGGGCTATTCGATGAAGAACGCCAAGCGCAAGACGGCGAAGTCGAAGCCGTTGGCACCCGACAACCTGAAGGATACGTGTGTCTTCAAGGAAGGCATGTTGAGCGCGGTGTGCTGCGCCCCGCGCAAGTGGACCCGCCGCCAGGTGCAGGAATGGATTGGTCGGAACATCGGGGCGAGTGGTACGTCGGCAGGGTGGGTTGTCTCGACGCGTCGCAAGTTCGACGGGAAGCCGCACCCGGTGGCCTGTGGGGAATACGAGGATCGCCGTCATTGGCTGGTGGAGTGCTAACCCTTCTGCTCTAGGAACAACGTTCATGGTCAAGTCGGATCCGTTCTTCCGGTGGTCGCGGCTGCGGGTGGTGCGGTTCATGATCGTGCGGCTCAACCGAGAGATCCACGCCGAAGTCGAGCGCGGTGGCGTCGAGTTCCATGATGACTCGAACCGCCGCAAGGCATGGTTCGCGGACAAGCGGCGTGTGCTCGACGCCTATGTCGAGGAGGGTGCGATCCTGGCGATGCGCAGTCGAGCGCGGCGCCTCAACAGCCGGAGGATGGCCGCGTGATTGCGCACCTTCGTTATCTCCGCTACGTGATCCGGCACAAGTGGTTCGTGCTCTACGCCGGGATCCGGTGGACGAAGGCGCCGCTGTGGCGTCTGCTGATCCACGACTGGTCGAAGTTCCGGCCGAGTGAGTGGTTCCCGTACGTGGACACGTTCTATGGCGAGCATGCACGTCTGAAGCGCGAAGAGAACGACGACTTCCGATACGCGGTTGCGGCCAATCGGCGTGAAGCGGCATTCGATCGTGCCTGGCTCTTTCATATCAACCGCAACCCGCAC
The DNA here is from genome assembly GCA_937975525.1 of uncultured bacterium. Lineage (GTDB taxonomy): Bacteria > Desulfobacterota > Binatia > HRBIN30 > HRBIN30 > CALJUJ01. The sequence goes on along the minus strand of CALJUJ010000685.1, from coordinate 37,222 downwards.
CACTGGCAACACTGGATCCTCTTGGAAGACGAGGGTGGTGGGAAGACGGTGTATATGCCCGAGCGCTTCGTGCGCGAGATGGTGGCGGATTGGCTCGGGGCAGGTCGGGCGATCACCGGCTCATGGGATCTTCGTGAATGGTACGCCAAGCATCGCGACAAGGTGACGCTGCATTCGCGTTCACGCTGGATCCTCGAACAGATCCTCAAGAACTTGGGGGTGCTGTGAGGCTACGGTGGTTCGGGTGGATTACCCGATGCCCGCTGTGCGGTGGCAACGGTGCGTTGCAGATCTACAGCCGGGCGACCGCTGTCCCGATCCTGGCGCATCGTTGCATGCCAAAGGACCGCCTGGTAAGGGTCTCCCGTGCGCATGCCGCACCCTATGGAAAGGATGTCCTGTGCAGTCCACACCCGTCTTCGCCATCCGGCGCAAGGACGGCACTTGGAAACGACATCGGTTGAAGCACACGCCCATGCTCTTCAACTCGCGCGAACTCGCGGAGAGCCACAAGCGGCACGGCGAGCGCGTCGAGGAAGTGGTCGTGATCGAGCGGCACGAACTGCCGTATCACTTGCAGGCGAGGGGACGATGACCGAGGACCGGATCTACGGCGCACGGCTGCTGTACTGGTGGGCGCTCGTGCTGACGATCTTCATGGGGATCGCATTTCGATGACGGCACTGTGCGAAGTCGCCAACGGCACGGCCCACTGTGAGAGTTCGCGGGGGCGCCTGGTGCGCACGCGGTGCAAGCTGTGCGACCGTCCCGCGTGCCAGCAGTGCACGCAGATCATCCAGCAGGGGAAGTCCGATCGACGCGTCTGCTACGACTGCATTGACCGGCTCGCGAAGGGGGAGACCCCGCATGTTGCCCCTCAAGCTCCGACCGTTTGTTAGCTGCTCGGCCTGCAAGGCGAAGGGGCGGCTCATCCCGTCCCACCGCATGACGGGCTATTACCTGTGCACCGGCTGCGACCGACATTCGACGCCGGATCACGTCAACCTGCAACTCGACCAACTGCGCCGTGAGCGCCCGGACCTATTCGATGACCGAGATCACCCCACCGCCGAGCGCTGAAGCCGCCATCGAGGCCGAGCGCCGGTCGCACATGTGGCCGCTGCGCCCCGAGACACAGAAGGCGATGATCGAGGCGGGGATGACCCGCATCGACGGCAAGCTGAAGATCCAGCCACGCGTCATGTTCGACCTGGCGCTCAAGCTGGAGTTCGAGCGGCTGGTGCCGAACCTCGTGGCCGCGTGGATCGAGCGGATCAGCGCCGGGGAACCCGTCGTGCTGCAACTGCGCGTGCCGATGCCGCACGACATCCGCAACAGCAAGCGCACGGGCAAGAAGGTCTATCGCGTCATCCCGGCCCCGATCACCCGCGAGATGATGTACCACTTCATGCTCGACATGCCCGCTCCACCGCTGGAGAGCGTGACGCCGGATGACGCGACCGCCGACGAGAAGCCGCCTATCCTCTTCGGGCCGGAAGGCGACCCGATCGTTCCCGTGAAGGAGAAGTCATGAAGGAACTGGTGCTGCACACGGTCGATCTCAACGACATGGATGTGTGCTCGGACATCGAGTTGAGGATCCCGGCGACGGACAGGAAGGTGCTGGAGTGGGCGGAAGCGATGCGTAGCTACGTCGTGGAGATGTGGCGGCTCGACCGGATCCCGGTGCTCAAGTACGACCCGGCCGAGTCCAAGATCTACCTCGCGTCCATTCCCGAGCGCGTCGATGTCACCCTGCAAGGGGAGATCACCACCTAATGCCGCTGCACCGTGTGAAGGATGAGGCGGAAGCCGATCAGTACATGCGCAAGCACGGCAAGAAGGCGATCCTGTGCCCGACGTGCAAGGACGATCGGTGGCGTCCGTTCGAACCGCTCGACGGTGCGTACGAATGCCTGGGCTGCGGCCATGTGTGGGACATCATCGCACTCGTGCGGTGGAACAAGGAAAACGCCCACAAGTTCGCAACGCCGTGGCGGATCCGGTGGTGCTGGTGGGCCATTCGCCGGGAAGCGTTCATGACCGGACCGCTGCTCATGCCCTTCACCCGGCGTTGGTGGAAGACACTGGCGCGGGACTGGTGGTGGCACTGGACGGGGCCGGTGTTCCGGTTGCTGGTGAAGACGGGCTGGTGGCACGTCGAGGAGGGCTGTGTCTATTCGTCGGGGCGACCGGCGCTGCCGTGGAAGAATCCGCATGTCGCCCAACTGCGGATCCAAGCACGCCGCGCCTGGCGGCAGGGGGAGATCAAATGATTGGTTGGTGGCGTCGGCGGCAACGCCGGAATAAGTTCGCCTACGACGCGCTCCACGATCTGCTGCTCCGGCAGCAGTCCGACGAGCGGGTGCAGGATGAGCGGTGGGGCACGCTCACGACGTACTTGGGGGAGCAGTTTCGCAAGGTGTTCGGTCACATCTCACTCACACATGAAGGGCAGGCGACGATCATGCGGACGATGGAGGAAGTGCTGGCAAAGCTCGATGAGGTCGTGTTCGAGACGAACAAGTTGCGCGAGGACGTGAGCACGTCGATCGCCAACGAGACGGCGCAGTTGCGCCAGATGATCGCGGATCTCCAGTTCGCGGTCGAGCACGGGTCGAGCGAGGCGCAGTTGGAAGCGGTGGTCAGCCGTGCACAGTCGGCGCTCACCAACCTCCAGGCCACCCGCAACGCGCTCATCGGAGCGGTCGATCAGATCTCCGAAGACGCGGCGGTGGTGCGCGAGGGACCGACCGATGCCGAGCAGCCGGGCACCGCGCCGGTCGAGGGGGATGATCTCGGGTCGGCCGACCCGCAGGCCGACGGCGACTCGGGAGAGGACGCCGCCCCGGCATCGGGCGATGACGCCTTCCCCGACGACGAGACGACCGAAGACCAGGCCCGCGAGGCGTTCGACAGCTAGGCGTCAACCTCGCGCGATGTAGGTGGAACGCAGAAGCCCCCGATCACTCGATCGGGGGCTTCTTGCTAGGCGGGATCCTCTTGAGAACCGTGTCCCGTTAGCGCTCGAGCAACTTTGAGAAGGTTCTCAATCAGTCGATGATCCCGAGTCGCTGGAGATCGGCCGGGGCAGTGATCGCGTGCACCGGCAGGTTGTAACCGTCCTCCAGCATCTCGGCGATCACATCCGGATCGAAGTCGAGTGCCGAGACGTAGTGCTTCGTCGGCAGGACGATGTTGCAACGAATGAAGGAGTAGCCGGGTTGGAAGTTCCGCTGTGCCAGCAGTGAGAGGTCATGCCGGTAGATCTGGTTGACCAGGAACTCCAGCGAGCGCGAGATGACCTTGAGTCCCTTCGACTTTGTGTTGCGTGGCATCTGGCGCACGCCAAGCGGGCCGGTCGCGAAGAGCCACAGTTCCTTCTCTTGGTCTTCCTGTGCCGCGAGCCACTTCACTGCCGCCTTGAGCGGGGCCACGTTGCGCACGCCGCCGTCGCAGTGGTGGAAGTCGCCCCGCCGCGACCGCACCAGCGGGAAGAACCCCGGCATCGAGGCCGACGCCAGGATCCCGGTGAGAATGTCGTCGTCACAGCCCTGCCACTCGACGTAAGCGCCAGTCTCCCACTCGGCGGTGCCGCACGAGAACGGCACGCCCTCACACAGCGTGTTCCGGTCGATGTGCTTGGCGATCAGCCGCTTCAGCCCCTTCGGATTGTAGAAGGAGCCATGCAGCACCAGGTTGAGCAACTGGATCGGCGGGAAGGTCGCGCCCGTGTAGATCTGGCGGTTCCACCGGATCGAGCGGTACACGTCCTCCAGCAACTCGACCTGCAACATCTGCGCGTTGGCGGTGCGCCCCTGCGCGAGCACGCCGCCACTCAACGCGCCGGTCGAGATCCCCGAGATGTAGTCGAAGCGGCGATGCGGGAAGCGCTCGAAATACTTGAGCAGTGCGCCGACGGAGAGGGCGCCGAGCACGCCCCCTCCGGGCAGGACACAGGCTTGAACGGCCATCGGAACTCCTAGTGCATGGTGGCGGGCTTGCCGCTCCGCTTGGGCGGCGCGATGATGTCGAAGTCCTGCTGTGCATCCTCGAACGTGCCGTCCTTGACGGCGAGACCGGCGAAGCCATGACGCCGGGTCTTCGGGTGCTGCCAGCGCTCATAGCCGCGCATCGCGAGCGCCTGGCTGAAGGAGCGCTCGGTGCCGACCTTCTCGTTGCGATCGCCGCACCACATGCGCCACGATGCGAACAACTCGCGCGTCTCGCTCCCGCTGTCCTCGGCCGGGATCGTCTGCTCGTTGAGCCAGCGCCCGAGCGGGTCTTCATCCAAGAAATATTCCCGCGTGGCAAGCTGCACCTTCATCGGCGCGAACAAGCCCTCGCGCTGCCAGCGCAGACAGCCCTCGACGGCCCACGCGAGGATCCCGGCGAACTCCTGGGCGAGCGCCAGATCGAGACCACGATCGACCACCTTGGGCTTGACGGTGAACGGCACGAGATGGAAGCGCCGCCGCATCGCGTCATCGAGATTGGCGACGTGCGGCCGGTGATTCCCGGCGAAGAGCAACTTGAACTGCGGCTGGAAGGTGAAGTAGTCCTTGCGCATGTACCGTGCCTTGATTGGATCGCCACCCGTGACCGCCTTCACCTTCGCCTCGTCCCACGCGCGACCTTCCTGCGTCTCCTGGGCCGTCACCAGCCGGGCGCCTGCCAGTGCTGCGAGTTCGGTGGGATGGCGATCGAACCGCGACGAGACGAACGTGTCCATCGCCGCGACTTCCGCGTACCCGCCGAAGATCTTGACCATCGTGTTGAGGAACGTCCCCTTGCCGTTGCCGCCCGAGCCGTAGAGGAACGCCAGGCAGTGCTCGCGCGTCGATCCCGTCAGCGCATAGCCCATGAGGCGCTGTAGGTAGTCCACCAGTTCGAGATCTCCGCCTGCGGCCTCGTGCACGAAGGACAGCCAGCGGTGCGGCACGATGGAGGGATCCGGCGCGACGAGCGTGCACCGCGTCATCATCCGCGCCGGGTCGCTCGGGTGCATGAGGCCCGTCTGAAGATCGAGGATCCCGGCCGGGGTGTTGAGCGCCCACGGATCCGCGTCGAAGACTTCCGGGCTGACGGCGACCATCGGTGAGATCGAGGCGTACTTGAGCGCGTCGCGCAGCACCGCCACGCTCGCGCAGCGCTTCGCCGCGTTCTCGGCATCGGTCTTCTTTTTGAGCGTGTCGAGGGCTTCCCGTCCGGCCGCACGCAACGTGCGCCCCGCCCACGCCTGCACCGTGCCGGTCTCATCGCGCCGCCAGCGAGCGCCATCCCACAGCAACCACTCTCCGGCGCTGTACCGGATCCGGTGGCCGTGCTGATCGAGGATCCGCCACGCGAGCCAGGCGTCGGTGTAGGGGAGCGCTCCCGAGCGATCGACCGGCTTGGGCGGTGGCAGGGGTTCGAGCACGATCGCGCCGTCGGCGAACTCGTTGACTGCATCATCGAACCCGAAGTCGCGGGCCAGATCGAAGAGGTAGGGCGCCCCGATCGTGAAGGGCGGGACCATCCGGTCCCAATCCGACTCGGCCTGGTCGAGTGTGTTTCCTTGCACACGCTCGTTGCCCTCCCACCGCTGGCACCAATCCCACCACAGGGCAAATGCCTCGTCGGGGTGCTCGGGGAGTGCCGCCTTGAGGGCATACCCGACCCGCAGGTAGTCCATCCGGGCCGGGGCGACCTGGTTGTCGTTCGGCAGCACCGACATGGCCTGCCTGACCGTGGCGAGATCGGCCTGGAGTAGCGCAGGACTGACGATCTCCCTTCGACCCGCCTCCTTGGCCGTCCCCTCCCTCTCGACACGCCAGCCGGTCGCCTGGAGGGCCGCAGCGGCATCCTCTAGGAACTGGTCGGCCTGGCCCACGGTGATCGGGGTCAGGGCCTCCGGCCCGTACTCGACCGGATCATGGTTCCACACGTAGGGCTGGCCGGTGCCGGGATGGATCCCCTCGACCACGAACTGCTGCCCGAAGCCCAAGATCTCGATCAGCCCGGTCTCCAGCGCCTCCCCCTCGCCCCGAGCCAGATGGAGCCGGAGCCGGGTGAAGGGTTCGACCGTCCGGTAGAGCAGCAGGGCCTTCGGCCGACGCCCGGTGCGGCGGGGCGCCCACCCGAGCGTTGAATATGCCAGCTTGCACAATGTCTTGACCGTGGCGCGATCGAGCACGTCGATGTCCACGGCGGGGTAGTGCTCGGCCCGCAGGCCAAGGTTGGCCCCGGTCTTGTGCCAGCGTGCACAATGCCTCCGGTTGGTCTCGAACCGGAGCCAGTCATACCCGCCCCAGGTGCCCTCGGCGTTGCGCTGGCCGGGCACCTTCCCGAGATCCTGTGGCCGCAGCTTCGACCGTGGCGAGATCTCGACGCCAGGCGGCGTGACCCCGATCACATCGTGGAACCCGGCATCCCACCATTCGACGTAGCTCATGTCATCCTCTGCGCCCGCGAGAGCGCAGTCAGTGTGTCACTTCCGGTAGCGTGTGTCGCGCCAGCCTTCAGCGGCGACCGGACAGCCCCGCGCCCACTCGGGCAGCGTCGTCATCTCGGCGATGAAATGCTCGACGCTCCCGAACCCTTCGGGGTGTTCGCTCACCATCTCGTCGTGCACCGTCAGCACGATCGGGTAGCCTGCCGCCTCGACGCGGAACATCCCTTCGACCAGGAGATCCCGCGCCATGCCCTGCACCGCGTTCTCGGTGAGCCACCCGCCGTACAGCGTCATGCGCGTCCACTTCTTCAGCTTCGGGTGCACGCCCATGTAGCTCACCGCATCGACATAGACCGGCTCCTCGCTTTCGTTGCCGTCCTTGTCGGTCGTCTTCTTCGTCCACGGCGCCAGCCGCTCCGTGATCTTCGCTTCGGCGTACCACAGCGAGCGCCCCGATGGCAGGCGCATCCGCAGCCAGTCGCCGTGCATGCGGAAGTGGATCTTGCCGTCGGTCTCCGGAACAGGATACCACGCGGTAATGTGCTCGCGCACCACGCGGATCGCCGCCTTGTTCATCCCCTTCCACCCGTCGGGGATCTGCCAGTAGTCGCCCCGGTACGCCTTCACCGCGCGTTCGGCCAACTCCTCGCTCACATCGACGCCGAACTTGTCGCGCAACTGTAGCCGGAACGTCTTGGCGCCCATCTGGAATCCACACCCGAGCACGGTGTTCTTGGCGACGAAGCGCTCGATCGAATCCTTGGCAACGTCGTCGGCGGGGATCTCATAGATCGTCTCGGCCATCGACTCATAGACCTTGCCGCCGTCGGCGAACAGCTTAACCAGCTTCTCGGCGCCGAAGAGCCACGCGACCATGCGGGCCTCGATCGCGTTGTAGTCCGCTGCCGTGAAGACGTGCCCCGGCCGGGAGCGCAGGCAGGCCCGCAGTCCCGACGCGAGCGCCGTCATGATGCTCGGGTAGAACAACTCCAGCCGGTCAAGATCGCCGCGCATGAGTTCGGCGACGAGTTCTTCCGACACCGGCACTTCGCCCTTCACGAAGTTTTGCGGCTGTGGTCCCTTGCCCGCCCACCGGCCCGTCGAGGCGGCGTGGTAGAGCAGCATGCCATGCAGCACGTTCTCGACGGTGTGCCAGTTGAGCATCGCCTGGTACTTCCGCGTCGAGGACTTGCCGCCCTCCTTGCGCAGTTCGAGTGCCTGGCGCACCACCGGCTCGATGTCCTCGCGGGCGAGGATCCGCTTCATCGGCACCTTGGCAAGCGAGCCGACAAGCATGCCCTGGTCGTCCCCGAGCCAGTCCTTCAGGCGCTCGACGTTCGTGACCTTCGGCACCGCGCCGTTGGTGAGCGCCCGGAGTTCCCGGCTGATTCGATTCGTGGCTTGCTTCGTCAGCTTGAGGCACTGTGCCGCCAGCGGGCGATCGAGCAACACGCCGCGATCGTTGACACGCTGATCGAACAGCCAGACTTCGCGTTCCTTCCACGTCGCCGTCGGCGGAAGGCGTTCACCAACCGCTCGCTCCACCACCACATCCTGTCGGCAGTAGTCGTACAGCCGCATGCGGCGGTCATGATCGTCCCACCAGATGATCTCACCCGTTGGCTCGATGCGACGGGGCTTCGCCATCTGGAGCATGAGGCGATACCCGGCTGCGTCCTTCTGCACCGGGAGCTTGAGCGCCGCAGCGGCGTCCTCCAGGCCACGGGGCAACCCGAGTCGCGCAGCCTGCGCCGCCGTGCACAGCCAGCGCTCCAGCGGAATCGACGGCGTGTGATACCACTTCCGCAGGATGCGGTCGAAGATCAGCCGTTCGAACTGCGCGTTCCACGCCCGCCAGATGACTTCCGGATCGTGCATCGCCTTGAGCACCGGCTGCGGGATGTCCTCGCCCCACCGCCACACCTTCACCGGCTCGTCATCGAACGCCCACGCCATGCACCAGATCCCCGTCGAGGGATGCGACGCGTAGCGATAGACACCTTCGGTCTTCAGGTTGACGACGCTGCGCGTCTCGAAGTCGATCGACAGGAACCTCATCGCGACACCCCGAGAATGGCGGCGCTCTTCGCGTTGAACGGTTCGAGGAACCACTGCGCCCACACGTCTTTGTCCCAATGCACCGCCCACGGGAAGCCGTGCCGCTCGCACCACTGGCGGAACGACGTGTTCGAGTGCTTCCCGATCGCCTGGTGCGGCGTCGTGAGGATGAGCCGGAGATCGAGATCGGGGTAGTGCTGCTTGACGAGCAGCAGCTTCACGCGCTCCGGTCCCTTGAGATAGCCCTTGGCCTCGATCGCGATGCCGTTCGGCAGCACGAAGTCGGGCTTGTACTTCTTGGGCTTCACCGGGTACGAGAGCGCGACGGGTTCGTAGTCGGCGCCAAGCAACTCCATGAGAGGAGCCAGGCGCTCCTCAAGCTTGGAGCGATAGGTGGTCATGTCTTCCCCGAGAACAGTCTTCCGCGAGTGGAGGGGGGAGGATTTGAACCTCCCGTGCGGTAGCGATCCGCACCATCCGGGCGCCCCCCGTGTGCCCGTCGCGTCGAGAGTACAAATCGGAGTCAACGTGAGCCGTCGCTTTCGCGCCGGATTTGCCGTCTTTTCCCCGACCCCGACCACGGGCGGTTGCCGAAACAACGATCAAGGTTCGCGTCTGGCCGTTACGGTGACTCGCAGACCAACCCACTCGGCTCAAGGTGCGCACCCTTCACCGAGCTTGCTTCACTACATCACGTCATCGAGCGACGTGCGCTTCTTGCTCTTGCTCGCGCGACCGCGACGGCGCGGCGCCGGTTCATCGTCCTCCTCGTCGCCGTCGTCATCGTCGCTGTCGTCATCCTCCTCGACCTTGCGCGACTTCTTGCGACGCGCGGGCGGCTCGTCCTCCTCGTCCTCGTCGCCGTCGTCCTGGTCGTCATCCTCCTCGACCTTGCGCGACTTCTTCCGGCGCACCGGCACGTCCTCCTCGTCGTCCTCGTCGTCCTCGGGCGGCGGGGCGGCACGCGACTTCTTCCGGCGACGCGGCGCCTCGTCATCGGCATCCGGCATGTCGTCGGCATCCTCCAGCGCCTCGAACTCGTCCGACGCCTTCTTGCGCCCGTCCAGCCGCTCACCTTCGGCGACCTTCTGGATGTTGTTGAGCGCGAACGCGACACCCTTGTTGCCCTGGTTGTCGTACCAGTACGCCCGCACCGTCGCGCGGATGTGGCACCCGGCGTAGATCTTCTCCTCCAGGTCATCGACCTCGATCTTCACCGGCTTGCCGGGGTTGTCCGGATCCTCGTAGCGATCGACGGTGCCGGGGCGCCCCACCGTGCTCGGCTGGATCCACTCGGTGCCGTCGGGGAAGCTGTAGTTCGTGTCGTCCGGATCCTCGTCGTCCATGCTGCGGAACGGCCAGTTGAGCTTGCCGCTCTCGATCAGCGTCCGCGCCTTCGTGCCCCACTTCGACTCCGCGCACGCGAGCGCCGACTGCTTGAGCGCCTTCAGCTTCGCCTTCGCGTCCTTGTGCTTCTTCAGCAGTTCCGGCGTGAACGCGATGACCGTGCTGAACTTCGGCTTCGATCCCTTGTTCGTCCCCTGCCGGGCCTCGACCAGATTGGGATAGCTGCAAATCCCGATCGGCGTCTGGAGGACCGGCTGCTTCTCCGATGCCATGTGGCCTACTCCTCGTCTTCCAACGGTTCAAAGTCAGTGACGCCGCTCCGCAGCGCCTTGGGGTCATCCGCACTGCACAGCACGAACTCGGTGGACTCGGGCCGGACGATCAGCGTCTCGGGGATGTTGATCTTCCGGGCCTTCGCCGCCGCCACCACCTGCGCCGGAGTGCGGAGCTTCGGCGTGGTCAGCAGTTCCTTCTCGGGCAAGCCGAGCTTCTTCAGGCGGTTCAACGCCTGGCGTTCGTTCGCCCACTTCCGGTGCTTCGTCTTCGGCTTCTTCGCGTGCCGGGGCACGTCCCGTCCCGCGTCGATCTCGTGCATGGCGAAGGCGCGGAGCGCGTTGCACCACGACTCCAGCATCGGCAACGCCTCCAGCGCGTTCGCGAGTTCGTCCGGCGTGAACTCGGTCGGAGGCTTCGGCTCCACCCCCTCGACCAGATCGGAGAACTCCATCTGTGCCGCCGCGAGCGCGACCTGGCGGTACGTCTGACACGTCGCCTTCGCCTTGCAGAAGACGCACCAATCCCCCGCCTTGCGGCTGGCGGTGCTCTCCTGTGTGCGGCGGGCGCGATCGAGGAGCAGCTTGCCCCACTGCTTCAGTTCGGACAGCGAGATCACTTCCTCGCTGATATGGGGTTCGCCGTCCTCGTCGTACACGCGCGGCTGGACGATCGTCATGCGGATCCACCGAATCCGCTGCGCCATCGCGTAGTTTTCCTTCGCGATCTCCAGCCACACGCCGAGCGCGTACATCCGAACCTGCGGGTTGTCGGTGGCGACCTTGACGACACCCTTGCCGTACTTGAGATCGACCACTTCCAACATCTGCTGATCCTCGATGTACGCCGCGAAGTCCGACGTGCCGAACATCGGCAGGGGCGGGCGCAGCGGCGCGAGATCGAACTTCCGCTCCGCCCACACCTTCGTCGCCGTCTTCGCGATCCGGAGGATGATCGTGACGTACAGCCGGATCGCCTCGATCATCTCCAGGTTCACGATCACGGGATGGTGCGTGCCATCGACCCGCTCAACGCGGATCTCCGTGCCGTCCCACAGGTCGGGATCGCGCTTGTGCACGAACGCCATCTCGGCGAGCGTGTGCGCCGCCGTCCCCTCCAGCGCGAAGACGCTGTCGGTGTCCGGCAATCCCTGTTCGGCGGTGACGCTGCCGGGGCAGTTCATCCACCGTTCGGCATTCGAGGCGCCGAGCGTCGCGTGCTCGCCCTCGTGGACCGTGATCGTGTTGTCACTCATGCGTCAGTCCTCCTTGCCCTTCTTGCTGCCCTTCTCGTTGCCGTAGAAGAGCATCGCGGCGTAGGCGGCGTTGTACTGGTTCTTCTTCAGGTCACGCAGCTTGCCGACGCCGAACTTCTCCTCCAGCAGTTCGACCAGCTTCTCGGTGCCGTACTTGGCATCGAACCGCATGGCTTCCGACCGGAGATCTTCGATCGACTTGAGCGGCTGGCTGTCGTCCTCGTCATCGCCGTCCTCGTCGTCATCGAGGATCGACGCGAGCTTCTTGCTCGACGCCTTCTTCGGCGGGGTCTCCTCCTCGTCGCCGTCCTCGTCGCCGTCCTCATCCTCGTCGTCCGGCTCCGGCTCGGGCTTCGGTGCGGCCTTCTTGCGGCGACCGCCGCGCTTGGCCCGCTTCTTCGGCGGCGCGGGCGGCTCGTCCTCGTCGTCATCGCCGTCATCGCCGTCGGTGTCCGGCTCCGCAGGCACGATCTGCTGCCCCCGGTTCGACACCCTCGGCTTCGCCGGTTCCCCTGCCCCCGTCATCTTGGCAAGCGCGATCTGTGCCTCGATCGCGTCCTCGATGGTGGAGATCTCGATGGTGATCTTCATGCGGCCTCGTCCTCCCACAGTTGAGATGATTGTTCACCCTTCCGGGCGTTGACGTTTTGCACCCCGACATCGGTGCTGTTTGCCAAGCCGAGCACGTCCACTGGCAACGGCGTCTGCTTGGCAAGATTGTTGGCCCGCATGACGAACTGAAGGTTGTCATCCGGCGCCCATGACGACTCCGCGAACACGACGCAATCCGCCCGCGAAAGGTCGATCGACGTGCCGCACGCGGCGAGTTGTCCGAGAAACACGTCGGCCTCCCCGCGCAGCCACGCCTTCTGCATCGCCATCCGCTTCGGCTGCGGCGTCTTCCCGTCCACGCGCAGCACCCGCAGCTTGGCCTTCTTCAATCCCCGCTCCAGCGCATCGAGCACCGGGTGGTGCCAGGCCCCGAGCAGGACGTGTTCGGCCTGGCGATCGTCCAGCATGTCGCGGACGTGTTCGACCGCGAGCGGCGCCTTGGCCTCCCCGATCAGCCGCAGCAGCGTCGCGAGCGGCGTGTCGTCCAGCGCCTTCTCGGCCGCTTCCCCTTCTTCGGTCTCGGGGAACTCCTCACGCGCGATGATCCGGTCGAGCACCCGGCGCACGGCGGGGTTCTTCTCCAGCCGGTGAATCGCCGCGAGCGATGCCTTGGGCGTCAGCGTGACGTGCTGCCACACCGGCTTACCACTCGCCGGGTTCACTTCACTGAAGAGCCGCCGTAGCGAGATCTTCCGGAGGAACCGCTTCAACTCGGGCGCGTGCTCCTCGTTCAAGCCCCAAAAGCGCGGGCCGTAGTCGCCCATCGACCACCGCGTGTAGCGGTCGATGTGCTCCCGGTAATCGTACGGCCACTCCCACAGCGCGTAGAGATGCGTCCACAGTTCCCCGGCGTTGTTCGGCGCGAGCGTGCCGCTCATGATCCAGACGAGGCCCGCGTGCGACACGTCGCCGTCGCCTTCGCAGTTGTCCCCGTACAGGAGCATGGTGCTCTTGCTGTCCTGGTTGCGGATCCACTGCGCTTCATCGAGGATGAGGATGTCGGGCTTGAACTGCCGGAGGGAGGCTTGCACATCGGCGTTGCGCGTGTAGCGATTGTAACTCTCCACCCACAGCTTGAACGGCCGATCGGGCGTCCAGATGTCGTGCTGCTCGATCCAGTTGTCCCGGCCGATTGCCTTGCACAAGACCGCGACACGTCGCACGCCGAGTTCGGCAGCGGCGGTCAGTCCTTGGGCGCACTTCCCCACACGCTGCTCGTCCGCGAGGATGAAGTGCCGGATGTACTCTTCCGGCAACCTCGCGCGAGCAACGAGCGTGTCCCGCCCGACGACCTGGTGCGGCTTGAGCGCGTAGGCCATGTCAGGAGGCAGCGAGTGCGCGTTCCTTGAGCCGTTCCATCGCCGCGCGAACGCGATCGGCGAGCACCATCGTCGGGTTCGTCTGGCCCAACTGCCAGCGCGTCACGACGCTGCGTGCGGTGGGGTTCCCGTTGTCGTCGGTCGCCTCCCGGCAGACATCGGCGACCGTGTAGCCCGAGAGATCGCAGAAGGTCTCGATCTCACCATAGAGCCGCTGACCGGGGGTCAGCTTCTTCGTCTTCGGCATGTTGTGGTATCCGCGAGGATTGGGGTGTGCATTCTAGCATAAGGGCTAGAAGCACGCAACCCCCGGCCAGGAGGCCGAGGGCGCGTGCGTCGGAAGGAAGGACATGGCCGTGGCGGTGGGAGCGCCACAGGGCCAATCTAGCGCCCCCGTGGCCCTCCCGCCAGCCCCCTACTGCGTCGTGTCGGTGGCCGTGTTCGAATCGGCCGACGCCTGCGTGCTGGTGAGGCCGACCGCCCGCACGGTGAAGTCGTACTCGGTCGCCGTGGTGAGGCCGGTAATGTCCTTCGTCTCGACCCCGGCCGCGGCCGGCGTGCCGCTCGGCGAGCCATCGACGTACACCTGGTACTGCACATCGGCGTCGCCGGGCACATCATCCCACGTCACCGTCGCGGTGGTGGCACCCGTGATGAGCACCGCGCAGTTGGTCGGCGGGGCGGGATCGGTCCACGCCGTGATCGCCGACGTGAGCACCGACAGCGCCTCGTTGAGCACGCTCCGCAGCCGGTAGCTGTACGACGTGTTCGGCGTGAGCGCCGCATCGTCGTCATCGTAGGTCTCGACCGCATCATCGACGTTGGCGATCAGCACGCCATCGCGATAGACGTTGACCGAATCCTGCGTGGCCGCGTCGGTCCAGGTGAGGGTGATCTGCGAGGCGGTCTGCGCCGACGTGGCGAGCGACGTGGGCGCCGACGGGGCATTCTGCGCCACCATCTCGGCCTCGAAGGTGGCCTCGCGCACGACCCGCATCGAGCCATCCGGATCGAGCACGATGTAGTCACCGGGATTGGCGACTTCGTGTCGTCCCCGGCGCGTGCGGATGTGCGTTGCGGCCGTGACCTTGACCGCGTTCAACGCGTTGCCCCCCTGGAGGACGTACGCGGAGAAGGTGAGATTCGCTGCTTCAGCCATGACGAACTCCTAGCGGGGTGGGGCGGATCGGTGACACAGTGCGCAGTGCGCCCCACACTGCGTTGTGTACGGTGAGCAGTCGCATCGCCAGCGCGGCGAGACCTGTTCACCCTTCGCTTCCTTCTTCCAGCGCCGGATCGTCTGGACGTGGATCTTCAACCGACGTGCCGCTGCGGCGCACGAGTCGAGCTTCGTCGCGAGCGCGAGCGCCCGCTTGCGCACCGCCGCCGAGTACGTTCTAGCGACCTTCCGTCGCCGCGTTGTAGTAGGCGTCAATCGCATCGGCGAACTCCGGGTTCGTCTGCTTCAGGGTCAGCAAGCGACCCAACTGCGCCCGCCAGGCATTCGGGTTCCGCTCCACGGCGCGGTACGTGGTCGTGAGCCAGCGCGTGAGCGCCGGGTTCGACAGCCACCGTGCCGCGACGTTCTCGACGCCGAACAGCGCAGCCGGAGCCGCAGCGGCGCCCGCGATGGCCGCACCCGCGCCACCCGCCGATCCGCCCGCCCAAGCGCCCGCCCCCGCGAGGGGGATTCCGGCCATCTGGTTGAACACGTACAGCGCGTTGTTGACCGAGCCGCGAGCCGACAACGGGTTCTTCGCGAACCGCTCGGCGATGAGCGCGAAGTCCTTGAGCGCCCGCAACTGATCGGCATCGAACAACGCCGCCTGTGACTCCGGCGTCATCTTGTTGAACTGCCGCACCATCGCCTGCGGCGTGAAGTTCCCCTGCGCATCGCGTCCGAGCCGGGAGATCGCGAACGACTGAAGGTTGCGCCAGTCCTCCGGATCCGCCGTGCGCCGCAGCGCCCGCAGCCGGGCTTCCTGCTCGATCGGATCCGACTTGAGCACGAAATCCAACGACTGCTTGAGCTTCCCCTGCTTCACCATCCGCGTCATCGCTTCCTGACGAACAGGATTGGCCGCGTTATGGCTCTCGGCGATCATGGCCCGCTGCATGTCCCATGCGTCGCGTGCCGTGCCCTTGCCCGCGAGCACATCATCGAGCGTGATCCCCGGCGTGGGCTTGCCAAGTGCGGCGCCAACCTCCTCCGTCAGTTCGGCGTAGGCCCGTTCCATCTGGCCGATCGCCTTGTCGCTCGTGTGGCCGCTGAAGGTGCCGCGACGCATCTGCCCGAGATCCGCCCCGAGATCCGAGAGCGCCCCCCGCAGGCTGCTCACCGTCACACCGGGAGGCCCCTGCACCTTCACCATGCGCACGGCACCTGTCGCCGGGTCGATGACGCCCAACGGATCCGGCACCAGGCGTTCGGTGCCCTTGGACGCTTCCATGATCTCACGCAGCGCTGTGCGAGCGGGATCAAACCGCTTCGCCGCGAGCGGGTCATTCGCCACGATGTCATCCATGCGCTGCAACAGCGCCTCGACTCGTGCGGGCTGGATCACCTGCTGCCCCTCCACGCCATCAAAGGCACGCTGCAACAACTGGACGTTCTTGCGTTCCAGGTCGTCAATGACGGCCTGCTGCACCCGCGCGGCCGACTGCGCCGTGGTGCGCGTCGTCGGCACGGTGCCCGGCCCCCCGGCAATCGTCTCGCTCAAGGTCCGCATGCCCTCGTCCAACTGGCTCTCGGCGGTGTGCTTCGCTGCCGCCAACGGGCCTCCCGCGAACGTCTGCTCCAGCGCGTTGCCCGCGCGGTTGACCGCCGACCCCTCGGGTGAAAGTACCGGCAGTGTGGCACTCGGGCCTTCATCGAGCATGCCGGTGGCGCCCTGTCGCGTCATGCCCCGGCGCATCATCGCATCGGCCACGGGATCGGGCACTCCACCGAAGATCGTTGTCTCGGGCAGTGCACCTTCGCCGCGTGACGCCGCACGAAGCGCCGCCCCGAAGTCACCCGTCTCCCGTGCCACCCGCATCGCGTTGGACGCGACACGTCCACCCTGCCGGGCACCACGCACTGCTCCGGCGACCATGCCCGGCACGCGCGGAACGAGCATGCCGCCCATCTCAAACATCGCCCCCTGCGGAATGTCGAGGAGCGTTTCGACCGCCTGGTCGCGGAACGTGCGCGTGTCCTGGGCGGGCTGCTCGTTGGTGGCGCGGTCGGCGATCTTGGCGATGATCTCGCCCACCTTCTTGCCGCCCGCGAACCCGAGTGCACCACCCGCGACACGCGTCACCGGCCCTGCGGGACCGCCTGCGACGCTTCCGGCCACCGCGCCGCCCACTTCCCCCACCACGGGTGCTGACGCCGCGAGATCCCCGGCGCTGAAGCCCAAGAACTTGCCCGCGCCCCACCGCTCATTGACGAGCGTCTTCTTGCCCGTCTCCGGATTGGTGAAGGCGAGTGCACCGTTCGGCGCACGATGTGCATCGGGATAGAACCGCTTGAGCGTCGCCAACTGATCCTCGGGCGACCCGGCAGCGGAGAGCGCCACACGCACGCGAGCGGGGGCACCTGTCGTGCGATCGTAATCGCGCAACGGGTTCTCGACCGTCTGCTGGCCTGTCGCATCGACGGCGACCGGCGACACGAGCGACGACGGACTCCACGCCGGGCGGTCAGGCCCGGTGGAATCCGATCGCATGCCGCTCGGAACCCAAGGATGACTCATGGCACGAGTTCCCATTCTCCGGAGGCATTCTGGCGGTAGTAGCCAGCGGGCCTCCCGTCCTTGCCGTCATGATAGATCTTCTGCCCCTGCTGCGACGACTGCGGCGTGTAGCCGGGCGGAAGCTCCACCAGGTAGTCGGGCTTGGCGCGTTCGGACAGGATGCCCGAGTTGCGGACCCGACGGTTGTGCTCCTCGATGCCCTCCCCGGCCGCAAGCTGCTGCATCCCCAAGAACCGCTGCAACTGTGCGTTCGAGATGGAAAGATCGCCGCCCTTGACCTTCGTCAGCAGTGCCACGTCCTCTTCCGTGACCGGCGCGAGCGTCCGCACGATCGGCAGCACGCGCTCGGCGATCTGCATCATGTAGATCTTCGTGTTCTCCTCGGTGCCGTCCGTCGGCAAGCCGAGTGACCGCTTGAGCGTCGCCAACCCGACGCGTGCATTCGCAAACGAGCCGTTCACCGTGCCCTGGCGCAACGTGGTGAGCGCCCGCTGCGTGGCGATGTAGTCCGACCGCAATCCCTGCGCGTCCTTCCGGCTCGTGTCGAAGTTCTCGACCGTGCCCCGCGCCGCCGCCGCATCGGCAGTGTCGGTGAGGATGTTCGTGACGTTGCTCGACGCTCCCGCCCGCTGGTGGTTGAAGAGCGCCAGGTTGAACTCCTTCGTCTGTTCCGGTGTCCACGACTTCGTGTTGTTCGGGTCCAGTCCGAGACTCGTGGCGATGCCCTTCTGCGTGTCGCTCATGACATCGGGCACGCTACGGAGATCCGCCATGATCTTCGGCTTCCCGTCGTCCCCGAGCACGACGTTCCCGCCACCATCGAGCGCGACGATCTGGTCGTTGACGACCTTGAAGCGGTCGCCGCCCTGGTGCACGACCGTCCCGTCACCCCGGATCGCCGTGTTGCCGACGACGGTGATCTTCTGCTTCTCCTTCTGCAACTCCTCCAGGTACTTGAGACCCTGTTCGGCGCCCATCTGCGAGGCAAGCCGCGCCTGCTCCGGCGAGAGCGTCTTGTCCTCGACCGCCGCCGAGAGCATGTCCTTGAAGGAGCGCTCACGCGCCTCCATCGCCATCCGCTGTTCCTTGGCCTGCTTCGACGCGATGAACGCGGGCACGCCCGCCTGCAACGCCCGTGAGACAAGCGACCCGATCGTCTGCTTGTACGGCGTCGGCGTCGAAGCATCGCCGAGCATCTGGAGACCCCCGGCGACAACGCCCGTGCGCAGCGGGTCCACGCCCGGCCCGCCCCCGCGAGGCGGGGCGGCGGATACGGGGGGTGGTCCCGGCTGTGGAGGCGCAGCGGGACCGGGAGGCGCACCCGGCGTGGAGGCCATGTCGAGCAAGCCCTGTTGCGCGGGTGCCGCGCCGGGACGTGCGGCCCACGCGGAGAGCAGCGACGGCGCCAACGACTCGTTGTCGTCAAGCAGCCCGCTCATGAGCATGCGCTGCGGAGTGGGGACCACGGGCTACCTCCCGAGCAACGATGTCAGGAAACCAGGCTTGCCCTCGGCCTGGCGCTTCGCAAGCAACTGTTCGAGCACGGGCGCGGCGGCATTGACCATGCCCCCGAACCCGCCGTTCGGATTCTGCATCATGTTGAGACCCGACATCATGATCGCCCGACGCATCTCCGGGGACAATCCCTTCTTCTCCGGCTCGGGATCGAGCAGCCCCCGCAGTTGCATCGGCGGGGGTGCCTGTGTCCGCTGCATCTGCGGCGTGATCGCGATCGGATCCGACCCGCCACCCGCCCCGAGTGCGGCCTGGCGCACGCGATCGACTTGAGCCTGTGGATCCAACAAGCCCGGTGGCGCCGTCGGGTGCGGAGCAGGCGGCGTGAACTTGGGACGGTTGAGCAATCCCGCCCCGACCTTCGCTGCCATGAGTGCTGCAAACGGAAGCATGATCTACCTCACAGCAGGAAGGGGAGAACCGTCGCCGCCGCTCCGGCGAGTTGGCCCAACGGGTTCGTGTGCATCGGCGTCGTGGTGGTGCTGGACATCGCCGGAGTGCCCGTGAAGCCCGAGAGCCAGTTGAGCTTGCCGTACGGGTCCGGGTGCTGCCCCATCTGCCACTGCTGGAAATCGAAGTCCTTCTGCTGCTGATCGAGTCCGTAACGCTGCAACCCGATCCGGTTGAGCAAGTCGGCGCCCTTCCCGGCCATCGCCTGCTGCGTCGCTCCCGTGTTGACCAGGCCGCTTGCGGCGCTCGTCCGCACGCCCGCGCCTGCGACATCGGCATTCTGGTTCGCCGTCTGTCCCTGGAAGTCGAGGCCCGTGTTGAACTGCGATGCCGACTGCTTCTGCGCGGCATTGAACTTGGAAATGTCCGCGAAGAGCGCATCCCGATTCTGCGCAAACGTGTTGTTCGCGATCCCGGCGTTGAGGGCGTTCGCCGCGTTGGCCGTGCCAACCGCCACGTCCTTGCCCTGGTTGCCCTGCTGCGCCGCGAGATCGCGATTCGCATCGCCGGTAATGAGGCCCGCCGCCGTGTCGAACCCGGCCTTGCGGAGATTGGCGCTCGCCATCGCCGCCTCGCGCAGCGCCGCCTCGTTGGTGAGGCTGTCCGCGACACCGTGCCGCGAACCACCGTACGCGCCCGCCTTGGCCGCTGCTGCCTGCCCCTGCTGGATCATCCCCTGCCGAGACCGATCGAGATCCGAGAGCGACGCATCTACGACCGACCCGATGAACGGGTTCATGTACTTGCTGATGTCGTAGTCGGTGAAGTTCTTCGACGTGACATCGCGAGCGCTCACCGCTGTCGGCGACACCGCACTCGGCGTGGTGCCGATGCCCGTCATGTCGGCGGTGTAGGAATCCATGAGACCCGGCGTCACCGTGCGCGGCTGGAACCCGGCCAAATCGCGGAAGACTTCTTCCCCGCGCGTGACCGCACCCGTGCCCGCGTCGGCGGCGTTGCGGGCCATCTGCCAGGAATCCGTCATGTCCTGGTTGGGCGTCGCGAACCGCTCTCCGGTGTACGGGTTGTACTGGAGCACGCTCGGATCGAGTGCGGGCATCGACGGCGCACCCCCGCCGCCTCCCATGCGACTGCGCACCGCGCGGTCCCACAGCGACCCGCCGCTTGACCCGCCTTCCGGCACGGTGCCCCCGAGCGCCTGGTAGGCCGTGTTCCACAACACGTCCTGCCGCGCACGCGTGGCCGGGTCAACTTCGGTCCTGTTCGTCACCGTCTGATTCGATGGACCCTTCACAGTGCCTTCCCGTAGAGAGTGGCCGTGGGCCGGTAGCCTGCCGTCTTCGTGAGGAACGTCCGCTCCCAACCACGTCGCCCCGTCACCGTCATGATCTCACACCCCATGCTGCGGGCGTAATCCTCGATCACCGGGATCATCCGCTCGATCGTCGCCATCGAGCCACCCCCGAGATAGAGGTTGCATTCCTTCCTGCGTGAACCTACTACCTGCGTGACAATGGCTGCGTCAACCGCAGGCCAGAGATACATGTGTCCCGCAACGATCGCTTCCTTCACGTCCTCCAGCGACGTGTGATCCGCGCCGTGCCGCAACGCTGCCTCGATCCAGTGCGAGCACCGCGCCCATTCCCGCTCGAACTCGGCAGGGGTCATGCAGACACGACCGACAACGATCCCATGTCGTCCACGCTCAACGCCCATCGCGACCCGTCCGGGCTGCGCAGGATGATCCGGGTGCCCGGTCGCCCCCCGCGTGGTGGTTGCAGTTCGATGTCCTGAAACCGCTTGAAGTTCTCGCGATCCGCCTTCTCGATCTCGCGATTGCGCTGTTCCTCTTCGGTGCGGCTGTACCGATCGCCAGGCTTCGGGAGATTCATCGCCGTGCTCCGGGCTGACCATCGAACCGGCAGATGCCGAGCCGGATGTCGATGTCCTGAATGGCCTCGAACTGCACCGCCACCTGACGCCCCGAGAAGAGCATGTCGGTGTACGGCTCGCAGATGTACGGCCCGTGATCGTACGCCGGACCCTCCGGCGTGAACTGTGTCGCGACGCGCACCTGCCAGGACATCGGCGTGAGTTCGTCGGGAATCATCTGGCGCACCATCATGATCCGATCCCCGGTGCCGACTTCCACCGGGCCACTCTTGGCGAAGATCGAAGTCAGCCGGTCACTGCCATCATCGGTCCACCCGCTCTCGTGCTCATACAGGTAACCGTCTTCGCTCACCGCCAGCGGCTTGAGGAAGATCCCGGCGTCGATCCAGCACGACCGGGCCAGTGTCCCGATCGACCAGTGATTCTCCCGGTAGTTCCAGACCACATAGCGGTCAATCACGTTCGAGTTGGCCGACGGGTAGAACCACCAGATCTCGCCGAACTGCGCAACGTGCCCGCTGCACACCTTCGCGGCTTGGGCGATGTTGAGATCCGAGAACACGTAGTCATGCACGTCGCACTCCAGCGGGCGCACCACGCCACCGCTGAAGAGATAGAAGTTCCTGAAGCCCATCCACGCAGCGCCGCCTTCCAACGGCTGCACCCCGAGCGTCGAGATGAGCCCGCAGTTGTCGCCGACGCGATCGAACCCGTACACGTATGGTGGGCCGAGATAGCGCATCGTGTGCGCATCGGTGGACGTGAGCAACAGGTTCTCGCCTCGCGTGCGCACCCCGGCGAGGAGGTTGCCGGTCGTCTGGATCAGAATCTCGCCTGCCTGGTTGAGCGGATCTGCCGTCCAGTCCTCGCGATCCTCCTGGTTGCTCCACATGACCTTGCGAGCATTACCGTCGGCCCCGAGCGCCACGACGATCCGTTCCTGCGTCACGAAGATCGCGCGGGCCTCCGGCGCGTTCGCGACCGCCACGGCCGCAGGGTCGCCCGGCGTCCACTCATAGATCGTGCCGTCGTGCGAGGCGCACGCGATGAGCACCTGACCGAAGTTGTCGAGCGTCCACGTCGTTGCGTCGAGCTTCGTGCCGCTGCCGCTGGTCTGCCCGTACGGCCCCGCGCCGTAAGGACCGAAGCCGTAGCCCACGCCGTAGAACGTGTCCACCTTGCCGCTCGGGAACCCGGCCGGGGTAATGTCGGTGATCGAGTCGTCGTCCCACACGTAGAGATTGTCCGGCACGCCGATCGCGCACAGACGCGATCCCGCCGTGGAGCGCCAGGCAGTCATGCCGCGCCCCGGTCCCGACATCTGCGTGTCCACTGACTTGACCCACCCGCCGACGGCCCGCATCGTCTTCGCGTACCACCGCACGAGATTGGCATCGAACCACCGTCCGAGGGACTGGTAGTTCGTGCCATTCCGGTACACACCGGGCGGGATATTCAGCGGAGCGAACATTAGAAGTCGATCTCCCATCCCACGCTCGCCGACACCCGCGACGATGCGATCTCAAGCTTCTGCCGATTGAAGTCGTACGCGATCACTTCCTTGCCAACCCACACGCTCGGCAAGAACCGCTTCCATGATCGCGGCTCGGTGGCGCCCGTCGCCGTGTTCATCAGCGACCGCCGCGCGGCCTCTAGGGCGTTCGTGGTATCCGCGAGCATCCGCTGCGCCAGGCGCCCCGCCGATGCGAGCGTTGCGGTGTCGGCGGCGAGTACCCGATTCTCCCGCCGCAGTCCTTCGGCAACCGCGCCACCGGCATCGAGTGCGGAATCGCGTTCCGCAATGAGGACGCGCAACGTATCGCAGTCACACTCGCCGGGCACCACGGGTGGAACCGGCGTGAGATCCCGGCGCAGGAGGTTGTATCGCCGTTCCGCCGCGACCCGCGCATCGCGTTCAGTCGCGGCCTCCTGCTGCAACTCCCCATGCCGGGTCATGGCCGTGGCGAGCGTGTGTTCAGCGAAGGACAGTCGCTCCTGGTACGCGACCACCTTTGCCAACGCTTCCGCTGCCTCTTCCCGTGCGTCGAACGCCGCCCGGTCCTGCAAGAGCACCGTGACGCCCAAGAACGCAACCAAGCCAGCCAACACCGCAATCGCCCATTTCATGTCGTCGGCCCTCGAAGAAGGGTGCGCACCGCTTCACGGATCGGAATCAGCGGTAGCCACCCGTGCCCCTGTGGATCGGGCTTCCGCCCGAACTGTCCCGCCTGCGGATGACCGGGCTTGAAGACCGCTGTCTGGTCATGCCCGATGATCCGCCACACCTGGTCATGGTCCCATCCGTTCGCCACCATGCGCTCGGCGAGGATGACCACCAGCCGTTCCCGCTGCTTCTGCGTCGGCGCCACAGGGGGACCACCCGCCAACGCGATCGACTCGCTCGCATGATTGCCCGACATGAACGGGAAGTCCGGGTACGGCGACTTCGACCAGCCTACCGCCCACGCCGCATATTCCCACGGCACGATCTGTCGTGCCTCGCCATCGGGTGCGATGATGACGTGGTAACTCACGTCGCTCTCATCGCGCAGGCACCAATCCACTGCTGACGCGAACGTGCCGCCCGTCCAGTGCACCACCAAATACGCCACCTTCTCACGGCGCTTGCTCTTGTTCGGGCTGATCTTGTCAGGCACGTTCGTCATCCGGCATGCGCTCGGACTCCTTCTCCAGCGGCCACAGCTTCGTCTCGATCGTCTCGTGACTCGTCGCTGTCCGGCTCGCCAAGAATGCCCGCCACCCGATCCAGCCGAAGATCACCGAGAGCAGGGCGATCGTGTGTCCGAGTGGTGGCGTCTTCCCCATGAGGATGAGCACGATGAACACGGTGAAGGCGAACAACCCGACGATCTTGGCATGATCGGGGCGCCCCTCCTTGTCCTTCATGTCCAGTTCCTCGTCGGGATGCACGACCACGCGCACCGCCCACGGCACCCGGCGCCACCACTTCGCGTACCACGTCACGGGTGCTTCACCAGGGCAGACGGGCAGTTCATGTCGCCCAACTGCTGCTGTGCCAGCGTGAGTTGCATGCACACCCCCTTGAAGGTGCCACTCGACTGCTTCTCAATCAGTTCGACGCGCGTCTCCAGCGCCGTGATCCGACGCGATTGCGCCTGCACCTGGTCAACAACCAGGAACCGATAGACGGTCGTGCTGATCGCCCCGCCAAGCAGCCCCCACATGAGCGCAGCCGGTCCCTTCCACCGCTGGAAGAGATTGGGAACCGCCTTCCACCACGGCTCTCCCTCGCGCAGAAGTGCTCCCTGTCGTTGCGGCGTGTATTCAGTATCGTTCATCGCAAGGCCACGTAGTAAAAGGTCTCGCCTGACAACGCGAACTGTCGTGTCGCCGCATCGTTCTTGACCAGCAGATCCGTACCTGACAGTCGGACTCCTTCGCCACCTTCGCCCGCTGTCTCGCTCAAGAACAGATCGGCGCCACGCACCACATCGTAGATCGCGTGTGCATTGCCGAACTGCTTCGTGAAGACCATGACCATCGACGGCGCGAACGGCAGCGTCACCGTCTGCTCGGTGGCATCGCCCGCTGACTTCGACCCGGTGTAACTGCCGCACGACACGAGATCATCATCGTGACCGAAACTGTACGCGATGTACGTGTCAGTCGCGCCCCAATAAGCACCCTGCAACCGGAACTGCGAGGCACCCACGTTGTCGATGTACGCGACGAAGCTGTCCGGGTTCGACTGCCCGATGCGGTTGGCCTCCCCGAGCACCATGTCTCGGTGCCAAAACAGCCCGTGCTCCTGTCCATCGTACGGCGAGCCGCGCGTCGTCCGCTTCATGACCATGATGAAGCCCGGCGTTGCGCCGAGGCCGTGCGACACGAGTGACACGCCCCCGGTGAACGCTTGGGCCTTGAAGAACCCGGTCAGGTTGCGCAACGCCCAGGCAACGTAGGTCTCCCCAAGAGCATTGTAGTTTGCTCCCGAAAGCACGAACCCCGTAGTCGCGGGTGACAGCGCCGACACGATGTCATCCGGCACACCCGAGTTCGGGCGCGACCGGCGAATCCAGCTTCGCGGGCTGTCAAAGATCGCGAAGTCCTCAACAGCCGCACGGCGCTTGAACATGACCATGCCACCGTTGTCTTGCAGGTTCACGCCGTTCGCGATCGTCCGCGCTGCACCCGTGCCCGTGTAGAGCGAGGCCGCGTAGCGCTCCGCGCCACCGCCCCCGCCACCCCCGCCGCCCCCGGCGACGGTCTGGACTCCGGTCAGCAGTTCGAAGATCATCGCGAATCCTTCTGCGAGAGCACGACACGGTACGTCGCACCACCATCGCGGCACAGCGCCACCAGGAAATCGGTGCCCGACGCCGTGAGTGACGGCGCGGTGCCACCAGGCCACTTGAAGCCCGACGGGAAGGTCCACGCCGCGCTGCCGGGGTTGACCAGTTCGAACACGACACCGAACGCGCCCGTCGCGGGCGGGTTGGTGAGTTGCAGCGTGATCGCGCCGGTCATCTGGATCCGGAACCAGTTGCCCGTCGAGAGGTCACACTGCACCGTGCCCGAGACAGACCCCTTGTCCACGAAGACGAGCTTCGGTGACGTGAGCAGGGCGCCCTTCAGGATGTTCGCCCGTGTGGCCTTCTTGAGATTGCCGGAATCGGACGTGTCCCCGAGCAGGAACACATCATCGTCGGCGATGCTCGTGATCGCCGTTGCGTTGGCCGGAGAGATCGCGAGCGCCGGATCCCCGGCGAGGCCATCGCCGTTTGTGACCGCCAAGCCACCGAGCGACACCGCCGCGATGGCACGGCCAATGAAATCATCGTCATCGAGCTTCGCCGGGAACCCGGCGCTGAAACCCGAGAGACCGATCGGCGGGATGGGCGCCCCGTTGCCGTTCGTGCCGTCATGGTTGTGACCCGTGGCCTCATCGAACGCCGCATCGAGGATGCCGAGTGCTGCGTTGATCTTGCCGCCCCAAGTGTCATCGGAAGCGCCGACTTCGGGCTGCGTGAGGCCGAGTTCGGGAGTCGTTGCGTCAGCCATCGTCGCCCCTTACTGCGGGATGAAGAGCCAGTTGAACCGCACGAAGTCGAGCAGTGCTTCCATGTCCGGTGAGCCACCGCTGCTCGACCCGTACATGCGGACCACCAGGTAGTTGTAGTCGTACGTCCAACTTCCATCATTGCGGAACCGCCGCCAGCCCACTCCATCCGTGCTCGCGTACCGCGAGAACACGTTCCCCGCGCTACGCTGCAAATGCAGCCACAAATGCTGCTGCGGCTTGGCAAGACTTTCGCCGATTTCCCCGTAGCTGAAGGAGTTGTTGTTCGCACTGAAGGAGTCGATCGTCGTGTTCGTCCCGTTCACGGTGCACAGCATCCCCACGACGCGGCCAGTGTCGCGTGCGGTGGTCTCCCACAGTTCAATACCGCCCTGGCAATACTGCTCGAACCCGCGCAATGCGACACGGAAAGTGACGGACGCTTGTGTGCCCGCCTGAAACACCGTGCCAAGCGCCTTCCGGATCTGATAGGCATCCGTCGCCGCCGCAGGGATCTGCGCCCGCAACCAGGAACCTTCGTAATCCGGGTCAATCGTCGCCCCGGCGGGGGAGTTGACCACCGTCCATGCAGCATCGAGCGACGCGGACACGAACTCGTCGTCAAGCGCGTGTGGCGAAGATGGCGCCGCGATCGGGAACACACTGCCGCCCCCACCGCCGCCCGTCTGATCGTCACCCCACAACGAGTCGTAATCGAGCGCCGACGCCTTGACGAGCACCTGGTCGGCGTCGCCCCCGGTCGGAAGCAACCTGTTCCGGTCGAAGTCCGCGATGAGACGCGGCCATGCCTGGCCCTGTGTCGGACGGCTCATGCCGCTTCCTCCAGTCGAGTGCGCGTCACGTCCACCGTCGGCACAACGGTACTCGGCGCTGTTGCAGTGAACGCCCAAGCCGCGACATGGATGCCGCTGCTCGCCAACTGCCGATAGGTCATGACCCCGGCTCGCTTGTGATTCCCGTCGCGAAGATCCACCGGCAGCGTCGCCGTGAACAGTTCCACTTCGCTCGCCCCGGTGTCGAACTCGCTCATGTACACTGTGACATCGAGATCATTGACTTCGATCCGAAGCCGAATGCCCGTGGACGTGGCGAACGACACGTCCAGTTCTTCCTCGATGACCGACGTGTCCCCTTCCGAGTCCGTGTATTGCAGTCGGATGTGCGCCGTCGAGTTGCTGGCGCGACTGGCAAGCAGTGAGTAGAACACCCGATTGTCGTAGCTGCCGATCGCCGTATTCGGCACGTTGAAGATCAGCCCGCCGAAGTCCGAGTTCTGATCGACCGAGAATCGGTAGAGATCCACCCACATCTCGAACACGTCATCCACGAGGTCAATGCTCGTCCGAAGCGGACGAGGCGTCACGGTGCCGTTCGCCGCCGTGATCTGCCCGTAGATGTCCACTTCGAAGTCCGCAGCCGTTCCCGTGTACTCGTAATCGAAGTCCTGCGGCGAACCCGTCGGTGTCGTGGACGAGAGAACCGTCGGACCACCTGCGGCCACGCTATCGGACGCCGACTGGCTCGCACCGCCCGTGACTTCCAGCAGCTTGAGCGAGTAATAGATGTCGTTCACGGCGGGGTTGTCGCCGTTGTACGCCATGACATCCCGCACGAGTTCATCTAGCGAACTCACGAGGATCATGTCGAGGATGATCGGTGTCGTCGGGTCAGCGTCCATCGCTCGCGCGGCATCGGCCGTCCGGTCAGCAGCGGTCTCATAGAGTCGCAGCCACACCTTGTGCGAGGCGACGATGCGCCGGAGCGCCGAGAGCGCCCCGAGCGCGATTGTCCCGGTGACAACCTGCCCGCCCGTCATAGCGCCCGGCGCGATCTGGACATCGCCGCGTTCGACGGCGGTGCGCACATACGCCGTGTCGCCGACGACGTTGAGGAACAGCCCGGCGCCGACATCGACATTCTGCACCACGCTCGCCGGGCCACCGTCCTTCGACACGCGGATCTGCCCGGCGACGGCGCCGCCCAACTCCCCCGCTGCCGCCGCTGCCGCCGCTGCGCTCGCCGCTGCCGCTGCGGCTGACGTGTTCGCCGATGACGCGCTCGCCGCTGCCGCGACCGCCGCCGACTCCGCGTTGCCCGCACTCGTCGCTGCGGCCGTGGCCTGGTCGGTCGCGTCCGAGGCATCCTGTGCCGCCTGTGCCGCCGCTGCCGCTGCCGCTGCGGCCTGCGCGATCACCTGGTCAAGAATGCCCTGCGACGCCGCCGCGCCCGGTGTCTGGCGCTGCCATTCCGTCGTCGGCGTACCAGGAAGGTTGTCAGCCATCGGTGCCCCCTAGAACCAGCGCTTCGGACGCGCGATGAGTGGACCCGGCGACTGCTCGGCATCCTTCGTCGCTCCATTGGCCGTGTCGATCGCGGCGGCGAACTTGCCTGCGAACGACGCGAGACGGGCATCGTAGTCGAGGAACGTGTGCGCTTCCGCCAGGCACCCGTAGAGGTACAGCAGCGGGTAGCGTTCCAAGATCCCGTTCGAGGTCTGCGTGGTCGCGTTCAACGCCGGGATCTTGACGTAGCTGCTGATCTCCAGTTCGGGCGAACCCGTCGGAATCCGCTCGAACAAGATCTGGTTGTTGACGATGCAGTAGTGCCGGGGTGTCCCGCCCGCGTGCATGAACCGCTTCCGCAACTCCTCGATGAAATGCGCCGTCGCAGGCGTCGGGTTCACCACCGGATCGGTGTTGAAGCGGATCGAGTGCAGCGCCAGGAAGTCGGTCGGCAACTGCTCGTATGCCTCGTCCGCGCTCGGCGCCACGATCACGTCGCGCACGATCATCTCGCGGACTCGCAAGATGTCGTTCAACGTCTCTTCCACCGTCAGCAGGAACACGGGCACCTGGGCGCTCATGTCCGAGCGATGGCACCACGCGTTGACTTGCGTGACGAGTTCCGCGTACGACGTGAGGGTCGCCATGTCAGTTCTTCACCACCACACGCCCCGGACGGGTCCGGAACACGCGGTTGTCGGGGTCGTTGAGCCACTTCGTCATCTCGGCGGGGTCATCGAGGATGCCCTTGCGCTTGAGTTCGAAGTAGATGCTCAACGGGATGGAGGCCACGCGGGCGCCGTCGCCCCACCGCGTGTGCTTCTCCTGCGCGTTGAACTGCGCCTTGTTGAGTTCGATGAGTGGTTCCACGTCCACGACCGTCTCGATCGAGAACGTGTCTTCCACGTCATCGTAGCAGTAATACTCGGTCTCGCCCGTGAGCGGGTCGTGTTCGAGGAGACGCCGGTCAAGCATGTGCCCTCCTGTGCGGAACGGGCGCCGCGAGACGCCCGTCCGCCAGGATGCCGACGATCGGTTAGTTGATCGTCGTGGTGAGGTCGCGGATGATCCCGTGGGCCTTCTCGTTGAGGCACTTCACGGTCCACTCGCAGATGATGAGCTTCTTCTTCGCGTCGCCGGTCTTCGCCAGATCCTCGATGTCGAAGTCATCGAGGAAGGCCAGCTTCACGTAGTCGAAGTCCACGAAGATCGCCTCCTTCGCCCGCATGAAGCGGTTCGGGACGATCGCCAGCCGCCCGAAGTCGCTCACGTAGATGTCGGCGGCGCCGATGATCGTCGCAGCACCGTCACCATCGACGGCCTTGCGGATCTCGGCGATACCGGCGAAGGACGAGAAGTTGATCTTGTTCGCCGACCCGACCATGACGGTCGTCGGCTCCCCACCGTTGTCGTAGCACAACTGCATGACCGTCTTGACCTGCGACTCGGCGAAGTTCCGAGGCGTGCCGTCGCTGTACGTCGCGTTCGGCTCGGTCGTGTAGGACGGGTTGGTGCCGTCACCGGCCTTGCTGACGTTCGTCTTGAGGAACGCCGGGAAGGAGCCGGTGTAGCGGGCGGTGGTGCCGTTGCCCGCGCTGGACGCCTGGTTCGCGAGCGCGATGGTCTCGATGTCACGCTTCAGCGCCTTGGTGCGCCGGACGGTCTGGTAGCCCATCTCGGACTTGCGACCCGCCTTGCGCACACGTTCGGTCGTGCGCGAGACGATGATGGTCTTGGCCGAGATCTGCGTCCGGTTCCCGAGACGCACCGTGGCCCCGATCGAATCGAACGACGTGAAGTCGTTGCCCTCGACGTGGGCGTTGGCCGGGTCCACGGCCTCCAGTTCATCCACCTGCCACTCGGGGAAGGTGGACTCGGCCCCGACGCGACCCGCGTTCGACATGAACGGGGTCTTCGTCGGGGAGATGTCGTAGATCCGATCCGCCAGTTCCTCGCGCAGACCCTTTCGGTCGTAGGTCTGCACGGTGTTTGCAATCTTCGCCATTGGGCGATCTCCGCGAGAAGGTCGTTGAGCTAGTCGCCCAGCGCCTCGCCGAAGAACTCCTCCGCTGCCTTGTCGGAGCCGGTGCGTCGCAGGCGATCTCGCGCCCGCTCGATCTTCCGGTTCCGCCGATCACCCGTGACTCGCGTCGATCGGGCGCCCGGCCGCAGCGTACGGTTCGGCCGCACACGCATGGGCTTCATCTTGTTCTTGCCACTGCGCTTGATCTGGTCGTAGAGGACCGCCTTGCGGATGAGGGCAATCGCGCGGGCATCCGACAGCCGCTTGATCTCCTCCTCCGTGAAGCCGTAGTCCTCTGCCAACCGCCGCTTGATGATCGCGATCTCGGCCTTGGCGATCTTCTCATCCGACCACTGCGGGATGAGTTCGGGCAGCTTCGCCTTCTCGGCCGCGATGTGCTGCGACCAGTTCGCCAACAGCTTCTCTTCGTCTTCGGCGCGAAGGCGTTCCTGCTCATCCTTCGCTGCGGCCAACTGCTCCTTGCGCTTCTGCTGCCGCGCCTGGAACTCCAGCCGCATGTTCGCGACGCCGATCGGATCCTCTTCGGCGATCTTGGCCCAATCCGGCTCCTCTTCGGCACCCGCCGAGTCGAGGAAGCCGACCAACTGGTCGATCAGACCCTTGTACTGGTCACGCACGCCTGCCAACTGCTGCGTCTTGACCGTGTAGTCCTGCTCGCGAGAGTAGCCCCGCTGAAGCTCCTGGTACGTCACCTTCGCCTTCTCGCCACCCGGAAGGGTCACTTCGTGCAGCGAATCCGGCGTCGGCTGTGCAGCCTGCTTCGAGGGCGTCTGCTTACCGGCTCGGTCTCCATCCTCTTCCTCATCCGCTTCCGCATCATCGTCGGCGTCCTCGTCGTCCTCGTCCTCGTCGTCGGACAGCCGCTCGTCGTCCTCGTCGCCCTCTTCCTCCTCGTCACGCTCATCGAGCAGGAAGGAGTCGTCATCCTCGTCGTCCTCATCCTCGTCGTCGCCGTCGTCGCGCTCCGCTGCCTTCATCGCAAGCCGACGCTGCTCCGCACGGGACTTCGCCGAGTCGGCGATCTCACGCTCGGCTTCGCGAGCCTTGCGCTCCTGGTGCCGCGTCCGGTTCCGCTCGCCACGGTCGGGCGGGGTCTTCCCCGCGTCCACGTCAACGATGTCACCGATCACAGCCGCCAAGCGATCCGCCGAACTGCCGGGTCGTTCGGGCGCTGATCCATTCCCGGCATCCGGGGTCGTGGATTCCTTCGCCATCGTACTGCCTCTCATTCAGGTTCGGGTTGGCCCTGCGCTGTGCGGGCATCCGCCCGCCGTTCATTCTCCTGTTCGATCCGTTCGTTGGCGACGATGCCCGACAGATAACCCATGAACGCATCGACTGTCCAGTTCATGAGCCAGGCCCGCTCCCGCGTCTCGGGGTCACGGGACTGGCGCCACTGGTCATAGATGTCCATCCGCAGCTTCGCAATCGCCGTGTCGAGCGCGTCGTCTTCCAGCCACATCTCGGCCTTGAGGGCGAGATCCCGCTGTTCCTTGCGCGTGCGATCACGCAGCAGATGCTTGATCCGTTCCCACATCCTCATGCGGTGCCTCCAGCCGGGGGCTGTGCCGCCTGCTCGCCCATCTTCATCCCGGCCGAGATCCCGGTCTTCATGACTTCGATGTCCGCCCGCAGCCGCGCGATCATCTGCTGCACTTCGGCATGCAGCGCCGCGTTGTCGCGGTCGATGCCTTCCTTGATCTCGGCGACAGCGATCTTCGCGTTGAAGTCAGCCGCGATCTTCATGCGCTCGACCGCCATCTTCTCTCGCTCCAGTTCGGCACGAAGCTTCTCGGTCTCGGCCGTACTCGCCGCGAGGATCTTCGCCGCCTGCACCTGGTCGCTCTCGGGCGGGGGCTGCGGCGGGGGCGGTTGCCAGTTCGGCGGCAGTTCCTTGAAGAACTGGTCGGTGTCGGCGTAGCCCGCGAGTTCGCACAGCTTGCCGAGCACGTTGCGGTAGCGCGGCAGATCGACCAGCGGGTTGTCCATCCCGAGCGTTTCGATGAGCGCCTTCTGCTCCAGCAGCACTTCCTTGAGGAACGCCGCCCGCTCCTCGATCGTCCCCATGTTGAGGCCGATCGCGAGCGTCACGTCCATCTCGCTGTTCCACGTACGCGGGTCAACCTCGACGTACTTGCCGCGCAGCCGGACGATCTTCGCGACATCCTGGTAGCGCATGAGCATCCGCTGGATGCCCCGGAAGAGGCGCTTCAGCCCCGTCTCGGCCAGGATGCGGGCGATCAACTCGATGCGCTGCGTCGCCTGCCGCTCGGACAGATCGACGGCCTTGCGCGTCGTGGACTGCAAGTTCTCGGGGTCAGGCGGTGCGAGAACACCCGTGCGATTCTGGACGATCTGCTGCCAGTGATCGAGCATGACCAGGCCGTCGCGCCCGACGAACGGCGTGACATCCTGCCGGACCTGGTTCACGTCGTCGGCGCGGATCACGGCGCCGATCTCCGTGTTGAGCACGTCGGCGATGTTGACCTTGTTCGGATTCGCGACGGTGCGCGGATGGATCGACAGCGCGAGCGAGTCGAGCGTCGAACGCAGGATCATCGACATGATCCGCTGCGCGTCCATCGTGTCGTCGCAGATCCCCTCGCCCTCGAACTGGTGCGGCTCGGGATTCGGACACAGGATGGCGAACGGGATGTCCACCGCATCCTCGATCCCATCCTCCCAAATCATGTGCGACCAGCCCACCGACGGGATCTTCAGCAACTCGGCGATGCCGTCCCCGTCCCGGTCGATGCGGATGTAGCTCTCGGTGTAGAGCGTCCGCGCCAGGTCTTCGTTGTACTCGGCGACGCGCTGATCCTTGTCCGGCTCGCGCTCGCTCAACTCGGCGTTCTCGTAGAAGCCGATCTCGCCTTCCATGCCGCTGTACTGGTCGATCCAGTCGCCGGGGATCCCCATCGCGACGAGATCACTGCGCGTCATGAGACGACGGCGCCCGACGATCGGCGAGTCCTCTAGGGTCCGTGCTGACCGGGAGCGGATGAACTCTTCGCCGGGCACGGCGTACACGACCGGCTGGTTGCGCACCCGTTCGCGGCGGATGCTCACCGTGTAGGTGGGCACGGTGATGGTGGCCGACGGTGCAGTCAGTGGCGGCGCCGCAGGCGGTGCTTGGGGGGCGTCCCCGTTGGGCACTGGCACGCCCGGCCCCATCTCCGTCATCCCGATCTGGTCGATCTGGTCGATCGGGATCTCGACTTCGCCGTCCTGGGCGACGGCACTGTCGGTGACTTCCTCGTCATCGAGGAGTTCCATGAGGGCTTGCTGCGTGAGGCCGTAGTACGTCTCACGCATGACTTCGCGCCGCTCGTCCATGCCCCACGTCAGGATCCCGCTGCGCAGGTTGAGGGCGTCCTTGAACGCCTCCCACAGCACCAGGAACCCCTCGTTCTCCACGAACATGATGTGGTGCACGATCGCGGTGCGCTGCTCGGCCTCTTCCTCGGCGTCGGCCTTGTTCGGCATGTAGCGCAGCACGCGTTCGGCGCTCATGAAGATCTTCACGAGCGCCGGAAGCACCTGCATGACGACATCGTGCTGCACCCGCTGGACGGCCTTCGACCGGCCTTCCTCGTCGGGCACGTCATCGGAGATGTCGCCCTTGTAGTAGCGAAGCGCCTTGGCCCGGAAGTCGGCCACGTCGCCGTCGATGTATTCGATCGCGTCATCGAGTTCGGCGGTGAGGATCGCCTGGATGTCCTCGATGTCCATTTCCTGCTCTTCAACCGCCGCGTCATCCCCCGCCAGCAGACCGTCCTCGTCCTCCTCCATCGCCTCCTGTCGAGCACCCTTCACGGGGCGCAACGGACGACGAGCCTCGGGTGCCGATCCCCCGAACATCTGTGGGATCTCCGCACTCCGAAGCTCGCGCTTGACGACAGGCGTGACCAGTCGGTCAGCCGGTGAGGACATGGGCTATCTCCGCGACGAGAGCCAAGGGCTTGTGTCGCAAGGGATAACACCCGGTGCCCGCCCTACACAAGACCCCCCACGTTCCGGCGCAGGGGTTGGTTGGCCTGGAGCGCCCGTGCATTCCCCGGCACCGCGATCGCCGCCGTGGCCGCGAACGTCAGCACGAATGCGTCCGCGCCGTCGGGCGACCACTGCTTCCGCTTCCGGATCGCCTCCTTGTCCTCGATGATGATCTGCCCGGCCGGGGTGTCCCAATATTCGGGCGTGGACAGCTCCTCGACCAGCCGGGGATCGTCCGGCATGGAACCCGTCGCCGCGACGAACCAGTCCCGCGCCAGGAACCACAACTCTGCCTTCAGGTTGAAGTATTCATCGTCAGTCGCATTGCGCTCGGACACGTTCACGGCGATGGCCGGGAGGCCGTAGCTGCGGAGCACATCGGCCACCGTCGCACCGAAGCCGATGCCGTCCACGCAGATCGCACTCGGGCGCTGCGACTCCGGCGTGTTGTCCCACTCGCGCTTCACCGCGCCGATGAGCGGGGCGGTGTCATTGAACTGCCAGCGCATCATCGCGGGCGTGTGCCGTGACTGCGGCCCGAGCCACCGGGGGTCCGTCGGCAGGATGATGTTGCCCTTCCGCTTCACGAGCGACGACGAGTCGCGGTTGAGCGACCGCGCCACGTCGAGTCCCCAAATCGGCGCGACGAACAACGGCGCCACGTCGCGCCCCACCGTGTTCTCGACCGCCCACCGGGGAATGACCGCATCGTCGTTCGCGAGCGGGAAGTTGCCCTCCCACCGCACGCGATACTGGTTCGACTCGCGTCCGTAGCGAGCGATGATCTCTTCCTTGTACGCCGGATCCGAGCGGGGCGAGTCGTCACACGAGATGTGCGTGAGGCACCACTGGTGCGCGACCTTGTGGAAGCAGTCGTGGAAGTAACCGTCGCCCTTCGTCGGGTTCCCGATCAGCAGCATGATCGAGTGGGCGGAAGTCATCGAGCCGGACGCCGACTCGAACGTCGCGTCGGGGAAGGCGCTCGCCTCGTCCACGGTGAGCATGACGTGCGGCGCGTGGATGCCCGCGAGGGTCTGTGGATTCTCGGGCCGCGCCGTGCGCATCGAGATCCAGGTGTTCTTCACGTCCGCGTTGAGCATGACGCGATCGGTCAGCACCGTGAAGAGCGCCTGGACGTGCTCGGGCAGGCGTCCCATCCACAGCGCGATCTCGGCGCCGATGCCGTCCTCGATCGTGCCGCCCGACGGCGCAGTCACGACCGCCTTCGCCGGGGTGAAGCAGCAGATGAACCAGATGTTGAGCCAGGAGACCAGCGCCGTCTTGCCGACGCCATGTCCGGAGCGGCACGCGTGCTGGCGCTCGGCGAAGCCCACTTCATCGAGGATCTTGGCCTGCCACGGATCCGGCTCGACACCGAAGACCTCGCGCACGAAGCGGCGGGGGTCGAAGCGGTACTTCACCTGCCACAGCACCAGCGGGTTCTCCCAATCGAGATCCTTCACCCGCTGCCAGTAGTCCTCGAACGTGAGGCCCGGCATGAGTCGGATGTGCATGGCCTCCAGTTGCTCGCGCGTCATCGCAGCGATCCGACGAACACGCCGAGTTCGTAGATGCCCTCGCAGATCGCGTACACCGCGAGGGCCAGCAACCCGAAGAACGCGATGTGCCCGAGTTCCCGGCGTGTCATGCGTCGTCCTCCAGGTCGCCGGTCAGCCGACGGTACTCCTCGTCGGCGCTGCATTCCTCAACCCAGGCCGCGTACGCTTCCGGGGTGACGACTGTCACCGTGTTGACGAACGTCATCCGGACCCGGTGCAGCGAGCCGAACACGTCGGTCGCCACTGCCCACTCCAGGTCCAAGTCGATCGCCGTCCAGAACGCCTGCTCCTGGCCGGGGGCGAACTTCGTGTGTGAACTGTCATCGAACGTGACGTTGATGAAGCCCTTCGCCAGCAGTTCCGACTTGCGCATGGTCACTCCAGCACATCGGCCAGGGAGGGGGGAGGCCCGAGTACGTCGTCCAAGGTAGCCCGGCGCGGGCGCTCCTCGACAGGGGCGGTGATCTCGATGACCTCCGCCTCCTCGACTTCCTCCGTGGGCGCCGGGAGCGCCCGCTTCTTGTCATACAGGTCATCGAGCGCGGCGCCCACCGACCGCGCCGCCGTGAGATGCAGATGTTCGACGTTGAGCACGACGCCCGCGCCCTGCTGCTTCACTTCGCCGTAGCGCTCGCGGTCGCTGACGCTCGCCAGCCACTTCCGGTGATTGGACCGCAACTCGCTGATCTTCACTTCTTCCTTCGTGATAAAGCGGCGGTCCTTCATCTCATCGAGGATGTCGCCCGACGCCTCGGCATGCGCCTCCCCGCCCAACTTGATCGCCAACTGCCACGCCGCCAGGCGCTCGTCGGTCTCGGCCCGCCACACGTACAGCCCCGAGCGCGTGACCGGGCCGTCGTCATCGAGTTCGCGCTTCAACTCCAGTTCCTTGACCAGTTGCCGCGTCGTCACGCCTTCGGCGAGGCGGTCGAAGATCAGCCGCTCACACGCGGCGTCCCCAAGCCGGTTCAACCATTCGACGGTCGCACGAGCGAGCGGCTGACCTCCGGATCCCATGTCAGGACTCCTTCGTTGTCATGGGTTCGGTGTCCGGCGCCAGTAGCTCACGCAACTTCTTCAGCCGCGCCACGATCTCGCCGGGCTGTGCGCTGACCCGGTTCTCGATGCTGACGATGAGGATCCGTACCATCTCGTCCAACACGTTGCGCTGCCGATGCAGGTGCCCGGCGAGTGCCCCGAGTTCCCGCTGCATTGCCTCGACGCGCGACGGTTCGAACTCGTGATCCGGTGCCTGCTCTTCGGTGTTCTCATCCTGCATCGGGAACGGGTTGCGCCCGAGCCACCGATCGCGAGCGCCCACCGCCCGGCTGAAGGCCAGCAGGCAGACGTTGAGGTAACTCGCCAGCACGAAGTCGGGCGTGTCGGACAGATGCTCGGCGCTGTGTGTGTTGAGCACCGCCGCGAGATC
>CALJUJ010000684.1 GCA_937975525.1 uncultured bacterium | reverse complement strand
CGCACCATGCGCTCGCCGTCGCGGAAGCAGAAGAACAGCGCGAAGGCGACGAGAAAGAAGTTGCCGACGAAGCGCAGCGCGTTGGTGGCGAGCAGGCCGACCTGGGAGACGAGGAACTTGCTGACGGTATCGCCGGCCCGCAGGCCGACCGTCGCCGGATCGACCTTCCATTCGCGCAGTACCGGCGCCAGCCGCTCCCAGATCCGGCCCGGAAGTGACTCCTTCAACGACTGCAGCCACTCGGCGATCTCGCCCGAAGCATAGGCGTCGCGCACCTCTTGAACGAACACCACCGACTCGCGCGTGAGAAGCACCGAAAAGAAGATCGTCGGTACGATGACCCCGAGGATGACGAGCAGCGTGAACGACAGCGCGGCGAGACCCTCGCGTCCGCGCAGCAGGCGCACGGTCGCCGCGTACAAAGGATAGAACACCAAGGCCAGGAGGCCCGCCCAGGACAGGGGGACCAGGAAGAACGAAAAGACGAGGTAGAACTGATAGAGCAGGAACAGCAACACGGTGAAGAAGAAGCCGCCGAACAGCATCTGTCGGCCGCGCGTGGTCGCGTCGCTCGTCACCTGCATTCCCCTGCCTCTCGCGAACTCGTCTAACCCCATTCGTGCCGATGCGAAAGGCCGACAGTCGACAGTCCGTGGCATCTTCACTAAGGAGGGAAGCGCCGGGCCATGCAGCATGCGAAAGTCTTCATCGCCGCGGCGATCTGCGTCGTCGCATCCGCCGCCGCCGTCGCCGACGACGGACCGGTCGACGACGGAGCGACCTCGCAGCGATCCTTCGCCGACGTCGATCGCTGGCAACGCATCTTCGACGACCCCGAGCGCGACGCCTGGCAGAAGCCCGCAGCACTCGTCGACGCGCTCGCCCTGCCGCGCGGCGGTACCGTCGCCGAGATCGGTGCTGGCACCGGCTACCTGCTGCGCTACCTCGCCGCCGCCGTCGGCGACGCCGGCACGGTTCTGCTCGCCGACATCGAGCCCAACCTGATCGCCCACTTGCGCTCGCGCGCCGAGGAAGAAGGCGCCCGCCAGGTCGTGCCGATCCTTGCGTCGCCCGACGACCCGCGCTTGCCGCGCGGCACCGTCGACGTCGTCCTGTTCCTCGACACGTACCATCACATCGACGAGCGCATCGACTACATGCGCCGCCTCGGAGCGACGCTCCGCGACGGCGGGCGCATCGTCGTCGTCGACTGGTACAAGCGCGAGTTGCCCGTCGGCCCCCCGGCCGACCACAAGCTCAGCCGCGAGCAGGTTCTCGACGAGATGCAGCGCGCCGGCTACGCATTCGCCGGCACGCCGCTGTCGCTCCCCTACCACTACGTGCTCGTCTTTCGTCCAAACGACGCGAGCGAGGCGCCATGAGCATGCCGGCACAGACTGCGCCGGCGTCGGCGATCGCCGACGAGCTGGTCGCGCCCGACCTCCCTCACGCGGGTTGGGGCGATTGGCTGATGACCGGGTGCACGCAGGCGCTCGACACGATGATGCTGCGGGCGATGGGGTTGGTCGTCGACGCCGTGTTGCTCCCCGAGCCCCAAGAGGTGGCCAGCATGCGCGCGGCGGCGCGGCGCATCCTCGAATCGACGCCGTGGGAACGCCCGCACGAGTTCTTCCCTTTCGCCGAGCAGGACGTACGCCCGATCCACGTCGAGAGCCGCCGGCGGCGCCGACTCGACGGCGGCGAGGTCGTCGCCCGCCGCTTCGCCTGCGACCACGACTCGGCTCCGATCGCCGACCCGAGCGGAGCAGGCGATGCGATTTCGATCGAACACTGAATGCAAGAAGGCCCCGCGCGGGCGACCGTCGTGGCGCTGCACGGCTTCACCATGGGCTACCCGCGCCTCGACGGCTTCGCCCTGTTCGCCGCCGACCTGTTCCGCGCCGGCTTCGACGTTGCGCTCGTGACGTTGCCGGCGCACGGCGCACGCACACCGGCGGGCGCGCGGTTCTCGGGCGAGCGTTTCGCGATGCCGCGCGTCGACCAGCTGAACGCCGTCGTCCGCCAGGCGGCCTACGAGATCATCACGGTCGCCAACTGGCTGCGCGCTCACTCCGATGCGCCGGTCGGCCTGCTCGGCCTGAGTCTCGGCGGCTATCTTTCCGCGCTACTCGCTGGGCTGCGTGACGACTGGGCGTTCGTCGTGCCGATGGTCCCGCCGGTGTGTATCGGCGACCTCGCCTTCCGCTTCCACGGCCGCAGCCGGCGCGTACGCAGCGATCCGTCCCTCGCCTTCTCGCGCGACGAGCTGCGCGCCGCGTATCGCGTGCACTCGCCGCTGGCCCATCCCCTGCGCGTGCCGCGGGAGCGGATCTTGCTCGTTGCGGGAAGGGGCGACCGGATCGTCCCGCCCGAGCACCCGCACGCGCTGTGGCGACACTGGGGCGAGCCATCGATTCTGTGGTACAGCGGCAGCCACGTCGCGCCGCTGCCGCGGCGGCAGATCGCGCGGCGCATCGTGCGCCACGTCGAAGCGGCGACGGGAAGGTGAACCGATGAGCGAGCGACGCGCGGTCATCACCGGCATCACCGGGCAAGACGGCTCCTATCTCGCCGAGCTACTGCTCGAGAAGGGCTACCGCGTGTTCGGCACGATGCGCCGCTCGAGCAACGCGAGCCTGGGGCGCATCGCCCACGTCGCCGACGACATCGAGCTCATCGAAGCGGACCTGCTCGATCAGATGTCGCTGATCCGCGTCCTCCAGCGCGCCGAGCCGCACGAGGTCTACAACCTCGCCGCGCAGTCGTTCGTGCCGACGTCGTGGAGCCAGCCGATGCTCACCGCCGAGTTCAACGCCGTCGCCGTGAGCCGCCTGCTGGAAGCCATCCGCCTGGTGGCTCCGGACACGCGCTTCTACCAGGCCTCTTCGAGCGAGATGTTCGGCCGCGTTCGCGAAGTGCCGCAGACCGAGGCGACGCCCTTCTACCCGCGCAGCCCCTACGGCGTCGCCAAGGCGTACGGCCACTACATCACCGTCAACTACCGCGAGAGCTACGGTTTGTTCGCTTGCTCGGGGATCCTCTTCAACCACGAATCACCGCGCCGTGGCCGCGAGTTCGTGACCCGCAAGATCAGTCGCGCCGTCGCGCACATCGCCCTCGGACGCAAACGCGAGGTCCGCCTCGGCAACCTGCACGCCCGCCGCGATTGGGGATGGGCGCCCGACTATGTCGATGCGATGTGGCGCATGCTCCAGCAGGACACCCCCGACGACTACGTCGTCGCTACCGGACGCGCCCACAGCGTCAGCGAGGCCGCCGAGATCGCCTTCGGACACGTCGGCCTCGACTGGCGCGACTACGTCGTCGAAGACGACGAGCTGCTGCGTCCGGCGGAGATCGACCACCTGATCGGCGATGCCGGCAAGGCCCGCGAGCGACTCGGCTGGGAGCCGAGCATCGACTTTCCCGAGATGATGCGCCGCATGGTCGACGCCGACCTGGCGATGTTGCGCGGCGGTATCGACGGCACCGCCGACTTCGCCGACGGTAGCTCCGGTTGATCGCGACGAACGTGGAATAGACGAGCGCTCGGCGCACGACCGCGGTAGGTAGGCCGGCGACGGAAGCGGCTTGCCATGACTCGCACCGAGCGCACCTATTTCCTCGTCGTCTCGCTGTACCACGCGTCGTGGTCCTTCATCGGGCCATTGTACGCGCTGTTCCTGCTCGACCGCGGGCTCGACCTGCTCGAGATCAATCTCGTGATCGCGACGTTCTTGATCACGTCGTTCGTCTTCGAGGTCCCCACCGGCGCCGTCGCCGACGTCTTCGGCCGCAAGATCTCGTTCGTGCTGAGTTGCCTCGTCCGCTCGGTCGCCTTCCTGCTCTACTGGGTGTCCGACGACTTCGGCGACTTCCTGCTCGCAGAGTTCATCGACGCGATCGGCACGACGCTGGCCACCGGCGCACTCGATGCCTGGGCCGTCGACGGCATGAAGGAGGAAGGCAAGGACGGCGCGACGGACGACTTCTTCGCACGCGCCCAGCTGCTGACGCGCACGACGATGATCATCGCCGGCTTCAGCGCGGGCTACGTCGCCACGGCGACGTCGATCGAGATGCCGTGGCTGATGGCGGCCGTGTGCTTCGTGTTCACCGGCGCTCTCGGCGCCTGGCAGATGAAGAGCGATCGGCCGCAGCGGCACGCAGTCGGCGCCGCCCTTCAGGCCGCCGGACGCAACGTGAGACGGACCGTTCTCGACGGATGGGACGAGGTGCGGCGGCACCCGATCATGGGCCGCCTGTGCTTGCTGACCGCGGCGACCGCGTTCGCAATGATGCCGGCGCTGCAAACCTGGCAGCCGCACATGCAGTCGTTCACCGGATCCGGGCTGTGGGTGATGGGTTGGATCTGGGCCCTGCTCAACCTGGCCGCGGTCTTCGCCAGTCTTCTGGTGCCGCGGCTCGGCCACTGGCCGCGAGCCCACGTGGTCGCCGTCGCCACGCTGCTGCGCGCGGCCATGCTCGCGGCCGCGGCCCTGGCACCCAGCCTGGCGCCGGCGATACTCGGTTTCCTGCTGTTCGAGTTCGGCTACGGCATCACCGAACCGGTCATGCTCGGCTGGATGAACCAGCACGCCGGGTCGGCGCGCCGCGCGACGGTCCTGTCGGTGCGCCAGATGGCGTTCACGCTCGGCGGCAGCCTCGGACTCGTCGTTCTCGGCGTCGTCGCCCGTGACGCCGGGATCCCCACGGCATGGCTGGTGGCCGCCGCCGTCCTCGTCGTCACCGCAGCGGGCTTCTCCGTCGTCGTCGACCAGCGGCGCGTGCCCGAGCCCAGCACCACCGCTTGAACCGGGATTGGCTTCCGGCGCCGATCGTCGTAGGCGGTGCAGCACGATGCAGCGCCTCCCTCGAATCCTCGCCGTCGCCGCTTCCATCGCGGCGGCCCC
The DNA here is from genome assembly GCA_937975525.1 of uncultured bacterium. Lineage (GTDB taxonomy): Bacteria > Desulfobacterota > Binatia > HRBIN30 > HRBIN30 > CALJUJ01. Next base: position 2,271 of record CALJUJ010000684.1, on the reverse strand, counting down.
TCCCGCGGCGGCAGCGGACTGCCACGCCGCCGCTCCCGAGTCCGTCGATCGCTTCCTGACGCGCGACGACGTCTTCCGCCCGCTTCTCGCCGACCCCAAGGAGCCGCGCTTCAGCGCGAGCTACCAGCGCATTCGCTTTCGCACCGGCGAGGTGCGCAGCGGGCGCGACACCGACACCATCCACTCCGGTTTCGTGCAGGCCGGACAGAGCATCGGCCTGTGGTCGCGCCGGCGCGGCTGCGATGGAGTCCAGATCGGCCTCTTCGCGGGCGTCCATTCGCAGTTCGACCTGAGCATCGACAGCGGCGACCTCATCAACACCGACTATCTCGTCGGCATGCCGATTACCTGGCGCGCCGGCCCCTGGTCGTGGCGCGGCCGCATCCTGCACCAGAGCAGCCACCTCGGCGACGAGTTCCTGCTGCGCAACCGATCCGTGCGCGTGAAGAACTTCGGCTTCGAGATGGTCGATGCGCTGCTGTCCTTCGAGGAGGGTCGCTGGCGCGCCTACGGCGGCGGCGGGGCCGTGTTCCACTCGGCGACCGACTTCGACCCCTTGGTCTTCCAGGCGGGCCTCGAGGTACAGAGCCGTGAGCCGCTGAGCTGGCGTCCCTGGGGGCTGGTCCCGACTCCGGTGGCCGGCGTCGACTTCAAGACCTGGCAGCAGCAAGATTGGGGACCGACCTGGAACGTCGTCGCCGGCATCGAGCTGTCGCGACCGAACGACACCGTTCGCGTGCGGCTATTGGCCAACCTCCTCGCTGGGCATTTTCCCTACGCGCAGTTCTTCGACGAGACCACCGTCCGGTCGGTGGGCCTCGGCATTCACCTGGAGCTCTGATCGCGGCCATCCCGTGTGCGCGGTGACCCTCGGCTCTGCGTGAGGGCCCGCCAAGGACGGACGCGCGTAGGAGCGACCCGTCGCGTAGGGGCGATCCGTCGGGTAGGGGCGATCCGTCGTGTAGGGGCGACCCGCCGGGTCGCCCCTACGGGGATTCGCCTTCAAGGCGACGATGCTGGCGGCGACGCAGAGCCACGCAAAGACGACCCCGGTCAAGGTCGCGACCACGTCGCGCTCGCTGCGCGCTCGCATGCGGCCGCGCGGATCGATGAAGGCGGACACGCCGGTCGTCGTGGCACGCACGACCCAGGTCCGATTCTCCACCGCGCGCACGGTCATCATCCAGAGATGCTGCTCCGGGCCAGCGCCGCGGCCGAGCCAGGCGTCGTTCGAGAGGCTCAGGAGCAAGCCGGCGCCGCGGCGCATCTGCGCACCGATCAACTCGGGAAACATCCCTTCGAAGCAGATCGCCGGTGCGACCACGCCGAACTCGGTTTGCAACGTCTGGCCCCGGTCGCCGGCCGTGAAGTAGCGGACGCGCTCGAATCGCCGGCGCAACAGCTCGATCGTACGCAGCGGGAAGTACTCGGCGAACGGCATCAGATGGCCCTTGTCGTAGCGATCGACGATCTCACCACGCGCATCGACCGTGAACGCCGAGTTGTAGTAGCGCGTCGATGCCCCGCTGCCCTCACGGTGCGGCCCGCCGAGCACGAGCTCGGCGTTCGCAGCCTGCAACATGCGACCGATCTCCGTGCGATACGCCGGCGCATCGGCGAGAAAGAACGTCACCGAGCTCTCCGGCCAGACGATCAGGCTGCGCACGTCTTTCGGCGCCGCCTCGAAGGAGCGGCGCAAGTAGGTCTCGAAACCCGCGCCGTAGTGCTCGTCGCGCCACTCGGCGCCCATGTCGTTGTTGCCCTGGACGACGACGACGGGCACCGCCGGCGTGGTCGGCAGATCCTGGTCGAGACGCCACCGCCCGTAGCCGGCGACGACGAGCACGACGGCCACCGCGACCAACGGCGCCGTCGCCCGCCGCCCCGGCGCCGCCACCGGTCGCACGGCCTCCGCGAGCGCGCCGTTGGTAAAGACGACGACGAAGGAGAGCGCATAGACGCCGCCGAGGTCGGCGACCTGAACGAGCACCGGGCTACCGGCGAGGGCGTAGCCGAGCAGCAGCCACGGATCGCCGGTGAAGACGCGCGCTTTGGCGAGCTCCCACGCGACCCATAGCGTTGCGAAGACACCGGCGCGCACGAGCCGGCCCCAGCCCAAGGGAATCAGGCTGGCGCACGCGGCGAACGCGGCATGATAGATGCCGATGAACACCACCGATGCACCGGCGGAAAACGCCAGCCCGAACCACAACGGTTGCTGGTAGTAGTGCGCGATCGCCGGCGGCAGCCAATGGCCGACACACCAGATCA